>JALZNB010000021.1 GCA_030857905.1 Actinomycetota bacterium | reverse complement strand
CTGCCGGTCAGCTCGACCAAGTCCATGCACGGTCACACCCTTGAGGCATCGGGCGTGGTCGAGTTGGCGGTCACCGTGCTCGCCGTGCGGGATGGCGTGCTGCCGCTCAACTCCGGTTACCTCGGCGAGGACGAGGACTGCGCGCTGTCGCTGGTGCTCGACACCGGCCGAGCCGCCGACATTCGGTACGCGTTGAGCATGAACGCGGCCTTCGGTGGGGCGAACACCGCGCTCGTCGTCGCCACCGCGTGAAGTAGTGCGGTGACCGGAGACGTTCACCGCGTTCGACCAGCCGACCACGGCAAACGTGTCTGGCCACCACACTAGGAGATTCGCTCGATGACCCAGTCCGCCGACGTGCTCGACGTGTTACCGGGAACGACCGTCCGTGCGCACGTGCGCTGGTCGGACGCGGCCGGAGAGGCGCCACCGGCGCTGCCCGGGTTCATGGTGTCCTCGTTCAGCCCGCTGGCCGCGGAGATCGCCGAGCGGTGCCTGCGCGAGGTCTACGGGCAGGCACCGGTCACACCGGCCGTCGGTGAGCGGATCGCGATCATCCTGGTCAGCGTCGGCGGCGACGTCCAGACCGGTTCGGCGGTGGCCAGGTCGGTCGAGGCCGGGAAGCGGGTGGCGCCGCTGCTGTTCTTCCAGTCGGTGCCCAACGCCGTGGTGGGCTACGTGACGAAGAGGTGGGGCCTGCTGGGCCCGGTGGTGTGCACCAGCCCGATCGCCGACCCGATGGCCGACGCGCTCGCCGTCGCCGAGTTGCTCTTCGCCGACGACGCCGCCGATCAGGCGCTGCTGTTGCTGATGGAGCAGGGACTTGAGCCGGGCCGTACCGACACCGCCGAGGCGGTCCTGGTGGCGAAGGCATGACTGAGTCGGCCGCGGTCATCACCGGGATCGGGCTGCTCAGCCCACTCGGCAGAGGGGTGGACACCCACCTCGACCGGTTGTGGTCAGGCGAGTCCGGTCTGGTGGCGCCGCCGCGAGAGCGACAGCTCGACCTGCCGGTGGACGCGGCCGGGTTCGCCCCGGACGTGCTCGCGACCGACTACCTGTCCGGGCCGGACTCCCGTCTGGTCGACCGGTTCATCCTGCTCGGCCTGGCCGCCGCGGATGACGCGCTGGCTGACGCCGGCATCGTCGTCGGGACCGATTGCGATCCCGAACGCACCGCGGTCGTGGTGTCCAGCGCCAACGGCGGCCTGATCAGCTTCGAGCAGCAGGCGTTGAGCCGCGCCGAACGCGGCCGCACGGCGGTCAGCCCGATGCTGCTGCCCGCGATGCTGCCCAACATGGCCTCGGCCCGGATCGCGATCCAACACGGGATTCGCGGCGCCAGTTCCAACGTGTCCACCGCGTGCGCGGCGGGGGCCCAGGGTGTCGCCGAGGCACTGCGGATCATCCGGGACGGCGACGCGGACGTGGTGCTGTGCGGGGGAGTGGAGACACCGCTGACCCCGACCATCGTCGCCACGTTCGTCAACTCCCGCGCGCTGGCGAAGGGCTGGCCGGACCCGCGACAGGCCAGCCGCCCGTTCGACAAGGCCCGCAACGGGTTCGTGCTCGCCGAAGGCGCGGGCGTCCTCGTGGTGGAAAGCGCGGCGCACGCGGCGGCCCGAGGGGCGCGCGGCTACGCGAACCTGTTGGGCTGGGGCTCCACGACCGACGGTTTCCACGTGACCTCACCACGTCCTGACGGCTCGGGGGCCGCGGCCGCCATGCGGCGGGCACTCTCACGCGCGGGCGTGTCGCCTTCGGACGTCGGCTACGTCAACGCCCACGGCACCGCGACGAAACTGGGCGACTCGGCCGAGGCCGCGGCCATCCGAGAGTTGTTCGGCGAGTCCGGCCCGGCGGTCAGCTCGACCAAAGGCGCGATCGGGCACCTGCTCGGCGGCGCCGGAGCGGTGGAGGCCGCGATCACCGCGCTGTCGATCTCCACCGGGCGGGTGCCGCCCACGCTGAACCTCGACGACCCGGACCCGGCCTGCGACCTGGACCATGTCCGCGGCGGACCGCGCACCCTGCCATTGCGCGCGGCGCTGTCGAACTCGTTCGCGTTCGGCGGGCACAACGTGAGTCTGCTGCTCGGGGAGAGCACTGTCGGGGCACGCCATGAGTGAGGTCCCGGCCCACATGTTCTGGTGGCTGCACGACGCCCGCTGGTACCAGGGCGTCGCGCGGCGCTTCGGCCAGGACGCGGCCAACGAGATCAACGCCGAGGCGGCGAAGTTCGTCGCCCGCCGCTTCTCCGACTGGCACGCCCGCGTCCACGGAAAGCCCGCGCCGACCGCCGCCGAGGTGAGTGCCGCACTGGAAAGCGTGTCGACGTCGATGTTCGCGCCCGGCGCGATGAAGTTCCACAACGACATCCACTCGGCGTCCTCGTTCGAAACGGTGATCACGAGGAACTTCGCGCTCCAGATGCTGCGGGCGGCCGGTTCGCTGGAGGGATACCAGTGCCCCTGCCTGGAACTGCGCGACGGCTGGTTCGAGGGCATGGGCGTGACAGTCGAGGACAAGTGCGTGGAGTGCCTGCGCACCGGCGGATCAGCCTGCCGCTTCGTGGCGACGCTGGAAAACCCGGCGGACACCGAAGACGCCCCATCACCCACCCAGGCAACCGAGGCGCCACCCCTCCACACCTGACCTCCGACAAGCAACCCAGGCGCCTCTCACCCACTCACCTTGAGCAACCCAACCCACAACTCAGGGTCCCTTCTCTTCCCCCTGCCCCTCGTCCCGGCAATCCCAGGGTTGGACACTCGAAAAAGAGGGAGCAAGCCACCCAATCGAGCTGTTTACCCCAAGAACCGAGCCTTCAACGCCTTCTTGTCCGGCTTGCCGAAGCTGGCCGTGGGCATCTCATCCACCACCACGATCCGTGACGGCACGTTCGTCGACCCCAGGGCCGTCCGCACCCGTTCGCGCAGCGCGTTCTCGTCCACCTCACCGGCGGCGCGCACCACCGCCACCAGCGCTTCCCCGGTCACCTCGTCCGGCACCCCGAACACCGCGACTTCCGCCACCGCCGGGTCCGCGCTCAGCGCGTTCTCGATGGGCTGGGTGTAGCAGTTGTGGCCGTCGACGATGACCAGCTCACGCAACCGGCCCACCAGGTACAGGTAACCCTCGTCGTCGACATACCCCGCGTCTCCGGTGTGCAGCCAACCGTCGCGGAGGACTTCCGATGTCAACGCCGGGTTGTTCCAGTAGCCGCTCATCACCGTGGGGCCCTCGACGCACACCTCGCCCGTGTCGCCGGTCGCGACTTCGGTGCCCGACGGATCGGTGATTCGGACTTTGACGACGGGAATGGGGCGCCCGACCGACGAAAGCAACTCCGGGCGACCATTCACCGCCTGTGCGTGATCGGCGAAACTCAGGCCCGCGATCCCGATGGCCTCGGTTTGGGCATAACCCTGGCGCAGGATCGGTCCCAGTTCGGTGATCGCCGAATGAAGTCGCGACGGTGACATCGGCGCGCTGCCGTAGACCAGGAATTTGATCGATGTTTTGTCCGTCGAGGTGAAACGGGGGTGGTCGAGCAGCCGATAAAGGTAGGGCGGGTAAAGGTAGCTCGCCACCGCGGCGCCCTCGGCGCTCGCGGTGCCGATCTCGTCGAGGATGGCGTCGGCGTCGAAATCGTCGAACAAATGCACCGAGCCGCCCGCGCGCAGCACACCGAGAGCGATTGAACCAGCCGCGTGCGCGATCGGGGTTCCGACCAGGAAACGCAGCCCGGGCGGCAAGGCGCCGCCCGCGGCGGCCGCCGCGTCGAGTGCGGCGAACGAATAGGCGACGCCTTTGGGTTTTCCGGTTGTTCCGCCGGTGTACATGATCCGGGCGATGTCGGCGTCGCGTGCCTCGATCGCCATCGGCTCGGCCGACCGCGTCGCGACCTCGGCGGCGAGATCGATCTCCGTCCCGACAGGACTGCCCACAGTGAACACTGTGCGCACGCCCGCGCGCGCGGTGATCGCGGTGATGTCCAGGTCTCGGTCGGCGCACCGCACGGGGTCGTAGACGACGGCGGCGGGGGCCGCGTCGGTGATGATGTGTTCGACGTTCTCCACGGCGGCACCAAGGTAAACCGGTGTGAAGCGGATGCCGAGGATGTT
>JALZNB010000018.1 GCA_030857905.1 Actinomycetota bacterium | reverse complement strand
TGGGTGGCCTGGTCGCGGGCGCCGCGGCGGGCGTCGTCGGTGGCATGGTGCTCGGCGAGGTCTTCGACGAGGTCGGCGACTTCGGTGACTTCGGCGGCGACGAGGAGTGACGGCCGAGACCTGGTCGCCGGAGTTCCTGGAGTTCTGGCGAGAGCGGCACCTGTGCACGCTCACCACGATCCGCCCCGACGGCACTCCGCACGTCGTCCCGGTCGGCGCCACCCTCGACCCGGACGCGGGCATCGTCCGGGTGATCACCTCCGGTGACTCCAGCAAGGTGCGCAACGCCGCACACGGCGGCTATGCCGCCGTGTGCTCGGTCGACGGCGGCCGATGGTCCACGGTGGAGGGGCGGGCGGTGGTCAAGGACGATCAGGACTCGGTCGCCGACGCCGTGGCCCGCTACACCGCGCGCTACCGGCCGCCCCGGGTCAATCCCGAACGGGTCGTCATCGAGATCACCGTCTCCCGGCGCCTCGGCACTGTTCGCTAGCGCACCGGGCCTGCCTCGGACTGGCGGGCCCGGTGTCGCTCAACCCCAGGCGATGTCGGACAGCGACGTCAGCGGCTCGTCGAGGCTTTCCGCCCGAGCGCCCGAGGTGTCCCCACCGCGCACCACGTCGGCGAACCGGATGCCCACCCGTTCCTCCAGCACCCCGCCCCGCACCTGGAACACCCGGAATTCGTCGAGGTCCACGGCTTCGAGCTGGTCGAGGTTCTGGGTCAACACGAACGCGGCCGCCCGCAGCTCGCCGCCCACCCGCCAGGTGATCACCTTCCAGAACTCCTTCGGGATGGCGACCCCGCGAAACACCTGGTCGGTCTCGGTGAACACCGGCCCGCCGAACACGCTCACCCGCAGATCGTCGACGGACACGTCGTCGAACACCGCGTCCTCCAGCCTGCCCCACAGTCCGTCCCGGGAACTCTGGTTGAAGTCGTCGATCTGCGGGGTGATGTTGGTGAAGAAGAAGGAGTCGCGGTTGGCCTGCCCGGCTTCCGCGATCGTGCCCCACAGCAGGTCCGCCCGGCGGGCGAGGTGGCCGCGGTCGAGCCGGTTCCGGGAGTACAGCTCGTCGCCGACCTGTGTGGTGGCCGGAAGCCGGGGATCCTTGCGGAACGGCACGCCAGTACGACTGATCTTCTTGAGGCCGCCGCCGTCGATGTTCCACGCCACCCAGAACGCGAACTTGCGCGACGCGCTCAACGACAGTGAGAAGTGTGTGTAGTCCACAGTCGTGGTGCCGTCGAGTTCGACCGCGTCGTCGCGGATCGCCGGGTCGAGGTCGGGCACGGCCACCGGCACGCCGAGGAAGTCGGCGTCGTAGCCGAGCGCCGCGCTCGCCTCGACACCCTCCGGTCGCGTCAGCGTGATGCCCAGCTTGTCGAACACCGACCGCGGCAGACACGCCAACGCGTGCTCGTCGGGATCGGCGCCGCCCTCGCCCGCGAAGTGCAGCCCGGCCAACACCGTCGTCGGCCGACCGTTGGCCGACTTGAACAGCCACGCCGCACCCGAGTCGCCGCCCTTGCTGATCTCGTCGTCGTGCGCGCGTCGGGCCGAGTCGACACCGATCTCGACACAGCCGACCTCGACCGTCCCGGTCGCGCCGCCGTAGTCGATCTTCGCGATGGTGTCGACCCGGCGCACGACCCCGTGGGTGACGCCGGTGGTGCGGCCGCTCTTGACGACCTTGTCGCCGAGTTCGGGGTCACCCAACTCGTTCGGCGCCACATCGAGGTCGATGATCGCCGGGTCGATTCCCCTTCCCTCGATGGCGGCGACCGCGCAGTCGCCCGCCCCGCCGAGGTGTGATCGCACCAGTGCGCCGAGGCCGTTGTGCTGGGTGCGGTTGTCGTCATGGGTTCCGGGCTGGACCACGGCGTCGCCGAGCGCTCCCTCGCCGCCGTGCAGAACGTGCCAGTTGCTCAGCGCGTAGGGGGTTCCGGTCTCCCGGTCGTAGACGATCGCGCCGATGGTGCCGCAGGTGATCGTCGGATGCCCGACACTCACTCCCGGCCGGACCGGGTCGATCCTGGTCTTGCGCGCGTCCACGTCGGCTTCGGCCACCACCCGGAAATCGGGTCGGTAGGACCGTTGCAGGACATCCGTGCGCACGGTGATCCCCGCGACGCTGACGCTCTCTGGCAGTGGCGCGGTGTTGAGCGCCTCGAACTGCTCGGGGGTGGCTTTGGTGTCAACGGTGAACTGCACGCACACCTCGTCGGTCCGCTTACCCTGGCGCACCTTGTAGCCGATGCCGATGGACGAGACGTTGGGATCACGCAGGTAGCCGGATCCCTCGGCGCGGATGAAGGCGCGCAGGGCGGCGGACAGTTCGGCGTCCGGGGGCACGGAATCCTTCTTGTTCGCTGCCATGGCGGTCCTCCGACGGAGCAGGGGTGGTTCGGTGACCATGCGCTCGTCCGGGCGTCGTAGACAAGGGCCTGTTGTCAGTCCGTGTCCGACAGCGGCCAGTGTTGCCCGGATGGTCACCCGATCGTTGCTGTTCTCCGATGTTCGGGTGACCGGCCAGGCGGGCGCCCACCGCACCGCGTGACCACAGTGGACAGTCGCGGCCCGCGGGGTGAACGCTTCGCCGCATCGGACTTCGGTGCGCCCGCCCGCACCGTGTTGTTACCGTGGAGTTGCCCCACGAGACGGACCCGTCGCTTCCGCTTACGAGTGAATTGGTACGCTGCACTCTCGCGTACGGCGTGTGATTGCTGGCTCTGCGTTAGATCGATCGGGATAAACCGAGATCGATCACCCGATCCAGCGATAACCCGTTTGGGGGCCACACGGTCGATGAAACAGACGAGCCGCGGAGGCGAGGTGTGGACGAGGTGCGATGCGGTCCGAGGAGACTTCGTGCTCCGCGGCCGTGGCGCGGGCCCGTCGAGCACGACGGTCCCCGGGGCGCCCGTGACCGGCAGTAGCCGCGACGAGGCGACCCGAGCCCTCGTCCCGGTATGACCCCCCGATCCAGTCGCGGGTGCGCGTGCGTCGCACGTGTCGCGGCGGCCAGAAACTGTGGAGAGCTGTGAAGCTGAAGAGCGGTTCGCAGGCGAAGTCCACGACGATCCGGTCCCGCCTTACCGGTGTCGTCGTCGTGCCTAGCGTGATCCTGTTGGTGATGTGGGCGGTGTTCTCCTCATACACCGTGTTCGACGGCATCTACCTCAAGGCGGTCGCCCAAGGCGTGAAGGACGGGTCCATCCCCGCCGTCAACGCGTTCGCCGCACTCCAGCGTGAGCGTCAACTCACCATGACCGTGCTGAGCACCAGCAGGCCGGACGCCGTTGGTCTCACCACCCAGCAGCAGGAGACCGACCGCGCGCTCGAAGACCTGCGCTCCGCGCTCGACGGACTGGCGTCCAACGCGCCCGTCGAGGTCGAGGAGCGGGTGCAGGCGCTCAACCAGGCCCTCGCCCCGTTGCCGCAGCGCCGGGCCCAGGTCGACGCGGGCCGCGCGGACAAGAACGAGATCTACGGCTTCTACAACAACGTTCTCGACGCGGGTGCCGCGCTGTTCGAAACGCAGGCCCGGATCGTGCCGGACTCGATCGTGGTCCAGGCGGGCATCAACGCGGTGGACATCTTCCGCGCGGCCGACCGGATGTCGCGGGCGTCGTCGCTGGCCTCGGCCGCGATCGTCGCGGGCGCGTTCACCGCCGACCAGCATCTCGAGTTCGCCAACCTGGTCGGGTCCTATCGCACCGACCTCGCGAGCGCGTCGGGGGTGGGTGTCGAGGAGGTCAGATCGCACTACCAGCGGCTGATCGGGACCGAGTTGTGGCAGCGGCTGGCCGCGGCGGAGAACGCGCTCATCGGGGCGCCTCCGCGACCGCTCGACCCCAGCGAACAGCGTCGCACCGAGCCCAGCGACCTCCCGGTCACCGGTTCGGAGTGGCAGGCGGTCAGCGTCAACGGGTCAGAGGAGATCATCAAGCTCGCCATCGAGCAGGCCGACGGTGGTGTCCGGCTGGGTCTCGACCGTGCCGACGAGAAATTCTTCGAGGTCATCGTCGGTAGCCTCATCGCACTGCTCGCGGTGATCACCGGCATCGTGCTCGCCGTGCGCATCTCGCGGCGGCTGGTCAACAAGGCACTGGTCACCCGGCTCGACGAACTGAAGAACGACGCGCTGAAACTGGCCCACGAGCGATTGCCCAGCATCGTCGACCGGTTGCGCCAAGGTGAACGGGTCGACGTCGGCGCCGAGGTTCCGCCACTGGACTACGGCACAGACGAGATCGGCCAGGTGGCCGACGCGTTCAACGCCGCGCAGTACACCGCCATCGCCGCCGCGGTGAAGGAGAGCCAGGCCCGCGAGGGTGTCAACCGGGTCTTCCTCGGCATCGCCCACCGCCACCAGGGCCTGGTGCACCGCCAGCTCAAGATCCTCGACAAGATGGAACGCGAGGAGGAGAACCCCGAACACCTCGACTCGCTCTTCCAGCTCGACCACCTCGCCACCCGGGCCAGGCGCAACGCCGAGAACCTGATCATCCTCGCCGGTGAACAGCCGGGACGGCAGTGGCGCAAGCCCGTTCGACTGCTCGACATCCTGCGTGCCGCGGTCGCCGAGACCGAGCAGTACGTCCGCGTCCGCGTCCGCCAGGTCCCCGACCTGGCCCTCAACGGTGTCGCCGTCGCCGACACGATCCACCTCGTCGCCGAGCTGGTCGACAACGCGGCGTCGTTCTCCCCGCCGCGCTCGCAGGTCGAGGTCTACACCAGTCAGGTCTCCGGCGGTGTCGTCGTCGAGATCGAGGACCACGGCCTCGGCATGACCGCCGAGGACCGCGAGCAGGCCAACCAGATGCTCGCCCACCCGCCCGAGTTCGACGCGATGGCGCTGCGCGGTGAGTCCCGCCTCGGCCTGTTCGTCGTCGCCCGCCTCGCGGCGCGGCGCGCGATCCGCGTCGAGCTGCGCGAATCGCCCTACGGCGGCACGGTCGCGCTGGTGTTCATCCCGTCGGACATCGTCGCCGAGTCGGTCGACTACGTGCCCGACGCCGACGCGCCGAGCCCTCGGCCGCGCAAGTCGCTCGACCGCAGGGTCGACGCGACGGCCATATCCGCGATGGAGCAGGACGACGCGCACTACCGTGGGGGCGGGGTGGACAAATACTGGTCCGATGCCCATGGCGGCCCGGGATCGGCCGGGGCCGACCTGGACGAGGCCGTGTGGCCCTTGACCGACGAGGAGGAGCCGGAGCCGCGTCACGGTGCGCGCCCTGCCGTCGAGAACGGAGCTGGGGAGTCGCCGCACCACAACGGAGACAGCTACGACAACGAGAACAACGGAGCGCACGCGGAGGACGGGCAGCAGCGCCCGTTGCTGCCGCGCAGGCAGCGCCAGAAGAACCTGGCGCCCCAGCTTCGCGGCGACCCACTGCTCCCCGACTGGGATGAGCCGCTGCCCGCCGAGGAACAGAACCCGGACCGGGTCCGCGACACCATGTCCGCGTTCCAGCGCGGGACGCTCGAAGCACGCCGAGCCGACCCACCGGTCGAGCCATGATGTCTGTGATAACGGGGAAGGACCGCTCAAGGTGAACGACAAGATCGGCCAGGACCACCAGCTGAACTGGCTTTTGGACGACCTGGTCCGCAGGGTGGTGGGCATCCGCCACTCCGTCGTGCTCTCCGCGGATGGCCTGCTGCTCGGCCGCTCGGCGGAGTTGTCCAAGGACGACTCCGAGCACCTCTCGGCCATGGCGTCGGCTTTCCAGAGTCTCGCCAGGGGCACCGGCAGGCAGTTCAACGGTGGACAGGTGCGTCAGACCATCGTCGAGATGGACCACGCGTTCCTGTTCGTCACCGCCGCGGGACGGGGTGCCTGCCTCGCCGTGCTCGGCGAGGAGGACGCGGATGTCGGCATGGTGGCCTACGAGATGAACATGCTGGTCAAACGTGTCGGCGCGCACCTGGCCTCGGCACCGAGGACCGGCGCCCCGGTGGCCGTCCCTGGTCGTCGGCCGTCGTGATGGCGGGGGACCAGGACTGGTGGTTCGACGAGGCGGCCGGGCCGCTGGTCCGTCCCTACGCGATGACCAGGGGACGTACCCGGCCCAACGCCCCGAACCTCAACCTGGTGACCCAGATCAGGGCGTCGGCGACGCAGTCGGACCCGTCGTCGTTGTCCCCGGAGCATCTGGAGATCCTCGACCTGTGCTCCGTGCCGCTGTCGGTGGCCGAGGTGGCCGCCTATCTCAACGTGCCGCTGGTGGTGGTCAAGGTCCTCATCAGCGACCTGATCGAACGCGGCGACGTGATCGCGGGCACGCTGTTCCAGACCACCGAGATCACGGACACGAAGTTTCTCCAGGCGGTACTCGATGGTATTCGGAGGATCTGAACAGGTGAGCGACACGCTGATCCCCACCTCGATCAAGATCGTGGTGGCAGGCGGGTTCGGTGTCGGGAAGACGACAATGGTCAACTCGGTCAGCGAGATCCCGCCACTGCGCACCGAGGAGATGCTGACCGAGGCCAGCGTCGGTGTCGACGAACTCGTCGGCATCGAGGGCAAGGAGACGACCACGGTCGCCCTGGACTTCGGCCGGATCACCATCAACCCGCAGATCGTGCTGTACATGTTCGGCACGCCGGGGCAGAACCGGTTCTGGTTCATGTGGGACGAACTCGCCCACGGCGCGCTCGGCGCCATCGTGCTCATCGACACCAGGCGGCTGGACTCCAGCTTCCCGTCGATCGACTTCTTCGAGCGCCGCAACATCCCGTTCATCATCGCGGTCAACGGGTTCGAGGGCGCGTGGCCGCACACGGCCGACGAGGTCCGTCAGGCACTCGACATCGACCCGTCGGTGCCGGTGGTGCCCTGCGACGCGCGTGATCGCGAGTCGAGCAAGGGTGTTCTGGTCGAACTCGTGCAGTACACGATGAAGCGCCTGGAGCGGACCCCCAGGTCCGCCTGATCGGTCCCGAGCGCAACCACAACGGTGGCTCCCCGCTTGTCTCCACG
>JALZNB010000626.1 GCA_030857905.1 Actinomycetota bacterium | reverse complement strand
TGTTACGGCGGTCATAGCGGTAGGGAAACGCCCGGTCCCATCCCGAACCCGGAAGCTAAGCCTGCCAGCGCCGATGGTACTGCACTCGTGAGGGTGTGGGAGAGTAGGACGCCGCCGGACAAACATTGAGCGTGATGCCCCTGATCTTTGAGAAATCAAAGATCAGGGGCATCGTCGCATGTGAGGGCACCGGTATTCTGGACGGGTGACCCGCATCCTGGTCGTGCAATTGGACGACATCGATCCCCCCGCCCGGCTCGCCGACTGGCTCATCGACGCCGGTGCCGAGCTGCACATCACGCATCCGGCTCACGAACCGCTCCCCGGCCCCGACTACGCGGCCGTTGTCTGTCTGGGCGGCGCCATGAACGCCAATGACGTCATCAATTACCCGTGGCTGGCCGACGTCCGGCAGTTGCTCAGCTCGTGCGTGGCCAAAGAGATCCCGCTGCTGGGAATTTGTCTCGGCGCGCAACTGCTGGCGGTGGCCATGGGCGGAAAGGTCGAGTCCGCGCCGGATGGCCCGGAAGTGGGCTGTTGTCTGATCGCGAAACGAGACCTGGGTTGGACAGATCCGCTCTTCGCCAATCTTCCCCTGATGCCCGATGTCGTCCAGTTCCATTCTGACGCCATCACCCGGCTCCCGCAGGCGGCGCACCTCTTGGCGTCGTCCACCCGCTACCCGAATCAGGCATTCCGGGTCGGCCGGGTCGGCTACGGCATCCAGTTCCACATCGAGACCACACCGGAGATCATTCTGCAGTGGGCCGAGAACAACCCCGACGTGGCGGCGTTGGCCCGACCGGGTGACTTCACGCCCGAGCGTCAGGCCGAGTTGCACGCCGACATCGAGGAAACCTGGCGCCCGTTCATCAACCGGTTCGTCAAGCTCGCCCAGGGCGAGTTGGCCCCGGTCGAACCGGATCGGCCCCAACTCCCGATCGTCTGAGCGCGCGGCCCCGGATCAAGCGGATACTGGGCAGGTATCGCCGACAGGGAGGACGGGAATGGTCGATCCCGCACGCGCGGTCCCGTCCGCGGCCAGGTTCGGCTTGACCGAGCCACGCGCCGAACAGGATTTGCGAGCGGCGGGCGTGTGGTCGGACACCGGCCCCCTGCCCGGCCACGAGGTCACGGTGACCGCCCTGTCCCGAGCCTCCGACCCTGATTTGGCGTTGCGTGGACTCGACCGCATCCGCGAGGCAGACCCGGGCGGTTGGCTGGAACTCCGTGCCACCCTGGCCGACGACCATGAGGTGCGTGGCAGGCTGATCGCGGTCCTCGGATCGTCGACAGCGCTGGCCGACCACCTTGTCACACACGCCGGTGCGTGGCGTGCGCTCGCGGGACCGGCCACGCCCGCAGCCGATTATCCGAAGGTTCTCCTTGCGGCAGTCGGTGCTCCGCTCTCGGCCGAGCAGGACCGAGGACAGGGCCCGGTCGCGGCACTCACGGGCCTCGAAGCCGTTCGCGCGCTCCGATCCGCCTATCGCGGGCTGTTGCTCGAAGTCGCCGCGGCTGATCTCGGCTACCTGGTGGAAAAGTCGTTGAGCGTGCCGGGCTACGACGTCATCGCCGCGCGACTGAGCGGGCTGGCCGAGGCCGCCTTGCGGGCGGCGCTGGCCGTGGCGTGGGCGGAGAACGTCGACGCCGGGGACCGGGCCCGCCTCGCCGTGATCGCCATGGGCAAGTGCGGTGGGTGCGAGTTGAACTACGTCAGCGACGTCGATGTCGTCTTCGTCGGCGACGGGGAGATCCGCGAGGCCACCCGGGTCGCGGGCGCGATGATGCGGGTGGCCGGATCGGCCTGCTTCGAGATCGACGCGGCGTTGCGCCCGGAGGGCAAGGCCGGGGCCTTGGTGCGGACCCTCGACGGGCACCGTGCCTATTACCGGCGCTGGGCCAGGACCTGGGAGTTCCAGGCGTTGCTCAAGGCCCGGCCGGTCGCGGGTGACGCCGAACTCGGGGCCGACTACGTCCAGGCCCTGCGCCCGATGGTGTGGACCGCCGCCGATCGGGAGAACTTCGTCGCCGACGTGCAGGCGATGCGTCGACGGGTCGAGGACCATGTGCCGTCCGAACTGGTGGACCGGGAGCTCAAACTCGGCCGCGGCGGACTGCGGGACGTCGAGTTCGCCGTGCAACTGCTGCAACTGGTGCACGGTCGAACCGACGAGGAGTTGCGGCTCGGGTCCACAGTGGACACGTTGGCCGCCCTCGGTGCGGGCGGTTACGTCGGGAGGACCGATGCCGTCGAACTCGCCGAGTCGTACCGGTTCATGCGCGTGCTGGAACACCGGCTGCAACTGCGAAGGCTCCTGCGCACCCACTTGTTTCCCGACGACCAGGACACCGTCGAGCTGCGTTGGCTGGCCCGCGCCAGTGGCATCGGGCCCGAGCGCGGACGTTCGGCCGGGCAGGTCCTGCTCGCCGAGTTTCGCAGGCACGGCAACCGGATTCGCAGGCTGCACGAGAAACTTTTCTACCGTCCACTGCTCGAAGCGGTGTCCAGGGTGCCCACGGATGCCTTGCGGCTCACCGCGAAGCAGGCGGAGGCTCGACTTGCCGCGCTCGGCTACACCTCGCCGGAGGGCGCTCTCAACCACATCAAGGCGCTCACCTCCGGTGTGTCGCGTCGAGCGGCGATCCAGACCGCGCTGCTGCCGGTGTTGCTCGATCTGATCGGTGCGACGCCGGACCCGGATGGCGGACTTCTGTCCTACCGCAAGGTTTCCGAGGCTCTTTCGGCGACACCGTGGTACCTGCGGGTGTTGCGCGATGAAGGTGCGGTCGCGGAGCGGCTGGCGACGCTGCTCGGTACGTCGAAGCTCGTACCCGAGCTGATCGTTCGCGCGCCGGAAGTGTTGCGGTTGCTGGCAGATCCCAAGGAACTGACAGTCCGCGACCCTGCCGAGGTCGCCACGTCGCTGCGCAATGCTGTTGGCAGGCACGAACATCTCGACGACGCGGTAACGGCCGCACGATCGCTGCGCAGGCACGAGGTGCTGCGGGTCGCGTGTGCGGATCTGTTGGGATTCATGGATGTTCTCCCGGTCTGCGGAGCGCTTTCGAGCGTGTGGGCCGCTGTTCTCCAGGCGTCACTGGCCGCTGTCGACCGCGCCGAGGCCGCGTCGGCCGGCGGTTCTCTCGCGAAGATCGCGGTGATCGGCATGGGCAGACTCGGCGGCGCGGAACTGGGCTACAACTCCGATGCCGATGTCATGTTCGTCTGCGAGCCCGCCGACGGGGTGTCCGATTCGGACGCGGTGAAGTACGCGAGCCGGGTCGCGCAGAGCGTGCGCGAGTCGCTCGGCTCGCCGAGCCAGGACCCGCCGCTCCAGGTCGACGTCGATCTGCGGCCGGAAGGCAGACGGGGACCGATCGTGCGCACCCTGGAGTCCTGTCGCGCGTACTACGCCCAGTGGAGCGAGGTGTGGGAGGCGCAGGCGTTGCTGCGGGCCAGGCCCGTCGCGGGCGATGACGACCTCGGTGCCCGTTTCATCGCGATGATCGACCCGATCCGCTATCCCCACGGCGGTCTCGATGCCGCGCACATCAGAGAGATCCGCCGGATCAAGGCCAGGGTGGACACCGAGCGGCTGCCCCGAGGCGCCGACCCGGCCACGCACACCAAGTTGGGCCGAGGCGGCCTCGCCGACATCGAATGGACGTTGCAACTCGTGCAACTGCGCCATGCGTACGCCCATCCCGGGCTGCGCACGACGTCCACCATCGAGGGCTTGGCCGCGGCGGCGGGCGCGGGTCTGATCGACCAGGTCGACGTCGACGAACTTCGTGACTCGTGGCTCCTGACCACCCGGGTACGTAACGCGGCGACTCTGGTGCGAGGCAGGCAAACCGACCAGGTCCCCACCCAGGGCCGCGAACTCGTCGCCGTCGCCAACGTTCTCGGCCACCGTGTCGGCGAGGACCCTGGCGTCTTCCTCGACGCCTACCGCCGCACCACCCGACGTGCCCGCTCGGCCGTCGAACGGGTCTTCTACGGCGACTGAGCGTGTGGACACGGCCTGACCGCGGCCCGGCTGTCCGGCTCAGCGGACAACCGAGCCGAGCGGCCTACGCCAGGACCTCGCCGACCTCGTGTTCGATCACCGACTCCGCGGCCACCCGGCGAAGCATCTCCCCGGCCAGCGCCGGGGATTGCAGGTCTTCCGAGCCGTACACCGGGACATCCAGTCCGGCCTGAGCTTCGCGCACCGCCAGCGGTGACGTCGTCAGCAGGCCGCTGACCGCGAGCACCGGATGCCCGGCGGCCCGCAGCCGCTGCACGCCATACAGGGCCCCGGACGAGTCGGCCGCGGCGAACAGCACGCCGCTGGTGATCCGGCGCAGTTCCGGGCGGTCGAGCAGTTGCGCGGTCTCCGGCTGGAGCAGACCATCGGCGATCTCCAGCACGATCGCGTCGACACCGCGGGCCATCAGGTGCCCGTGCAACAGCAGCGCGCCCGCGACCAGCCGTTCGAGCGGAATCCGAAACGTGGTGGCCATGCCCGCGTCGGTGAAGTCGAGGGCGGCGACCGCGCCCGAGTCGCGGAACAGCCACGGGTCCCCGCCCGCCGCCGTACCGGTGACCTTCGCGGCGCCGACCCGAAGACCCGCGCGGGTGAGGCCGTGCACCAGCGAGGCGACGGTGGTCGTCTTGCCCGAATTCATGGACGTGCCGACCACGATGAACGTGGGTGGCTTGCGCAGCGCGGGAAGCGGCGCCCCCAGCGCCAGATCCGACACGTTCAACACCCGACCGGCCGCGTCGCCGACCAGCCCGAGCGGACGAACTGTCGTCGGCGCGCTGACCGCGACATTGCGGCTGCGGACCTTGCCGAGCACCCCACCCGCCGCGACCAGGTCACACGCGCCGAGGTCGTCCGGCAACTCGGCCTCGAAGTGATCAGGGGCGTAACGGGCACCGTAGGCGACCAGGATCTCGTCGCCGACGTACAGGCGCGCCTTGCGTCCGTCGGTCAGTTCGATCAGCTTGTGGTAGCCGACCTTGGTCACCTCGGCCAGCACCAGATCGCCATGGGTCGGCTGATGATCGCTTTGATGGACCAGGGTCAGCGGTGAGTCCCGATCGAGATTGCGCACGACGTAGCACGTCTTGAGCCGGTCGAGACGTGCGGAATCCAGGGGTGCGAACATGGCGGGTCCTCGTCGATAGCGCGAGCGCCCGATCGAGAGCCGAACGGACGTGTTCTGGTGCGCGGGAGCGTAAGGCTTCGCGACCAGGCAGGGGAATCCGCGCTACATCTCGATTCGGGAAACAATCCGGGTAGGTCACCGATTCCGCAGGTCGCCGGTGAACATCCACCCGATTGGATCAGGCCGAGCCGGGCCGCACGCCCGCCTTGCGTGGACACCGTCCACACCGGCGAAGAGTTCGCTCACCTCGACTGAGGGTCGCAGTGCCTGCAGGGGTGTCTATTTCCTCGGTGGTGACCGATGGTGACTACTCGCTGGGAACATGGTGAGCCATAGCTGGGTCACGTGGGCGACGGCTTCGAGGTACGGCGGGATTTATGCGCCGTGGCCGGCGGCAAGTCGCCGGTAGCGGTCTGGCCACGACTCTGGCAGTTGTGGGAGGTCGCCAGGTGGGTCGGTGTTGTTGCGTTCGAGCCATACGGATTGGACTGCGGCTGCTGTTTGCTCCGGTACGAGCAGGCCATGTTCGAGCAGGATGGTGAGGTCGACGAGATCGCGGACTCGCGAGTCCTCACGTTCCCCGAAGTCACGGAGCATGCCGTGGAACTTCTCTGCCGCATGCCGGTGGATGTCGACTGCTTCGACGTCGACGGCCGGGATGCCCGCGAAAGCCAACGAGCTGGGTATGGCGAGCTTGTCGGTGGCATGGAGTTCATGAGTCCTGGGGGACACGTCGAGTTGGATGCGTCCGAAAGGCTTGTCGGCCAGTTGTGCGCCGACTTTGGCGCGCCAGGTGGGGAATCCGCCGTTGTCATCGCGTAGCCGTTCCGGCGGGCTGACGGTGAAGATGAAGTAGTCATGGTGGGTCGATGGTGAGGATGTCGATCAGTCGTTCGTGGAGGTCTGGCGCGCTGTTGACGTCATCGCGCAGAGAACATCGGCACTCCCGAAGAGTGCGTGCCGGTCCAAGACCATGGCCCGCCAACGGGGAGGCTGGCGGGCCATGATCTTGCGCTCAGACGGCCTGTAGACGGCTTGGGAGAGTGGCGTGAACGGTGTTTCCACTGTTCAGGCGACCGTAATGACTCCCTGGATCACACGTCGTAGTACAGGCCGAACTCGTACGGGTGCGGGCGCAGGCGCAGCGGCTCGATCTCCTGCTCACGCTTGAGCGCGATCCAGGTCTCGATCACGTCCGGGGTGAACACGCCGCCTTCGAGCAGGTACTCGTGGTCGGCTTCGAGGGCCTCCAGCACCTGATCCAGCGACGCGGGCACCTGCGCGACGTCCTTGGCCTCCTCGGGCGGCAGCTCGTAGAGGTCCTTGTCGATGGGGGCGGGGGGTTCGATCCGGTTCTTCACCCCGTCGAGGCCCGCCATCACCAGGGCGGCGAAGGCGAGGTACGGGTTGCCCGACGAGTCGGGGCACCGGAACTCGACCCGCTTGGCCTTGGGGTTGTTCCCCGTGATCGGGATGCGGACGCACGCGGAACGGTTGCGCTGCGAGTAGACCAGGCTCACCGGGGCCTCGTAGCCGGGCACCAGGCGGTGGTAGGAGTTCACCGTCGGATTGGTGAAGGCGAGCAGGCTGGGCGCGTGCGCCAGGATGCCGCCGATGTAGTGCCGTGCCATGTCGGACAGGCCCGCGTAGCCGGACTCGTCGTGGAACAGTGGCTCGCCGTCCTTCCACAGCGACGAGTGCACATGCATACCGGAGCCGTTGTCACCGAAGAGCGGCTTGGGCATGAACGTCGCCGACTTGTCGGCGGCCCACGCGGTGTTCTTGATGATGTACTTGAACAACTGCAGGTCGTCGGCGGCGTGCAGCAGAGTGTTGAACCGGTAGTTGATCTCGGTCTGACCGCCGGTGCCGACTTCGTGGTGCGCGCGCTCCACGATGAAACCGGAGTCCTGCATCTTGAGCACCATCTGATCGCGCAGGTCGGCGAAGTGGTCGACCGGCGGGACCGGGAAGTAGCCGCCCTTGAAGCGGGTCTTGTAGCCCTTGTTGTTGCCGTTCTCCTCGGCGCCGGTGTTCCACCAGCCCTCGACCGAGTCGATCTTGTGGAACGAGCTGTTCTCGGTGTAGTCGAAACGGATCGAGTCGAAGATGTAGAACTCCGCCTCCGGGCCGAAGTACGCGGTGTCGGCGATGCCGGACTCGGCGATGTACTGCTCGGCCTTGCGCGCGATGTTGCGCGGGTCCCGGGAGTACGCCTCACGGGTGAAGGGGTCGTGCACGAAGAAGTTGACGATCAGCGTCTTCTCGGTGCGGAACGGGTCGATGCGGGCGGTGTACGGGTCGGGCAGCAGCAACATGTCCGATTCGTGGATCGACTGGAAGCCGCGCACCGACGACCCGTCGAAGGCCAGCCCCTCGGTGAACGCGTCCTGGTCGAACGCGGCGGCTGGCAGGGTGAAGTGCTGCATCACGCCGGGCAGGTCGCAGAACCGGACGTCGACGAACTTCACCTCTTCGTCGGCGATGAACCTCAGGACCTCGTCGGGAGAGTTGAACACGCTCGTTGACTCCTTCGTCTACTCAGCCAGTCGCGACCAAGTTCGTCCACCAGCACGACCGCTCTGGGCAATCACGGTAAGAGCGTGGTGTTGCCCGACCGTCACCCCAGTGTTTCGCCGGTGTTAACGACCGCCGATGGCCAGGATGCCAGGGGCGCGCACGCCCGGCACCTTGTCTCTTACTCTGGTGGGGTGAGCAGATGGACCGGTTCCTGGTTGTCCGGACCAAGCGCGGCGCTGGAGCCCGCCGACGGTCCACAGCGTTGGCGCGGCGAGCGTCTCGGCCTGCCCGAGCGGGGGCAAGGATCGGTGGCGGGCACCGGCATCCGGTTCCTCGCGCTGCTGATCGACCTCGTGCTGGCGTCGCTGGTGACCTCGGTGTTCTACCGCCCCGAGTTCGGTGACCCGGAGACGATGCGCGCCTTCAACTACTGGGCGTTGCTGGTGTGGTTCGTCGTCACCTCGGTGGGTGTTTCCCTCGGCGGGTTCACCCCGGCAATGGCACTACTGGGGATGCGCGTCATGCGGATGGACGGCAGCACCGTCGTGGGCCCGCTGCGCGCGGTACCGCGCACGGCGTTGATCGCCTTGATCATTCCCGCGGCGATCTGGGACAAGGACGGTCGCGGCCTGCACGACAAGCTGCTCGGCACGGTTGTGCTCCGCACCCGCTAGTGGCCGGGTTGGTCGCGGTGGTGGGCCGCTACCTCTGGATTGTGGGAAGTACGTCCAGGTCGATCGTGCACGGAAAAGGCTCGGTGGTCGTGAACGTCCCGGTGATCTCGTCGCCGTTCCGGTAACCGAACTCGCCCGCCAAGTGGCAGGCCACCAACGAGATGGGCGGACTCAGGTCGACGATCCAGTAGTGCGGGATGCCCGCGTCGGCGTACTCGGCGTGCTTCGTCACCCGATCGGTGCGCTTCGAACCAGGTGACACGACCTCGATGACGAGCGCCAACTCCGATGCTCGGAGAATCGCGCCTTCGGCATCGACTCGGGCACCCGATTCCCGGGAATAGACGATCACGTCCGGGCGGCGGCAATAGCCTGGCTCGTCCGCAGGACGGAACTCGAGGTCGACATCAAGGTCGAAGTCGACCTCGAGATGGTCCGGAAGCTGACTCTCGATCAGATTGGTCAACCTGCGGATTGCCCGGTTGTGGAGGCGGGTGGGACTGGGTGACATCAGTATGCGGCCCTCTAGCAGCTCTGTATACCCGTGCTCGGTCTCGCCGAGAGCGGCATACTCCTCAATGGTCAGCAGGTGCAAGGGTGCGCTTGACTCGGCGTGATGCTCGGGCATCGCGGTCATGGCTTCTCCTCACTTCACGCTGATCATGCTGCCATATGGGTCTGACAATACGGCTGAATGGTCTAACGGCGACGCATGGTCCGCTGGACGCTGCGCATCTTGGCGCCTTGCGGCAACGGGCCCTTCGGCAGCGCGCCAGCGCGACTGGCCAGCGCGGCCAAGCGCTTCTCCACACCGTCGATGTCGGCCGGGCGCAGGTTGTTGGGGAGCTTCATCAGGTGGCGCTGCAAGTTCTTCAGCGGTATCTGCTTCTCGTCGTTCCCGACGATCACGTCGTAGATCGGGGTGTCGCCGAGAACGCGGGCGGTGCGCTTCTTCTCCTGGGCCAGCAGGACTTTCACCCGCTGGGGGGAACCCTCGGCGACCAGGATCACGCCGGGGCGACCGATGACCCGGTGCACGGCGTCGAGTTGGGTGTTACCCGAGACGGTCGGGGTGACCCGCCACCGGCCGCGCATGTTCTCCAGCGCCCATGCCGCCGCGCCCGGCTGGCCGTCCGCCTTGGTGTAGACGTTCTTCTGCACCCGGCGCCCGAAGATGATCACGGCGGCCAGCAGACCGAACG
>JALZNB010000578.1 GCA_030857905.1 Actinomycetota bacterium | reverse complement strand
GTGTGGTGGACGGCGGCCGGACCGGTCGGCACGAAGCTCGAGTTCGGAGTCCGCACGGTCTTCGGCGCGTTGGCGGTCGCACTGCCGTTGGTCCTGCTGGTGGTGGGCGTCGCGCTGATGCGCTCGGACGCGCAACCCGAGAAACGTCCCCGTCTGGTCATCGGCACCATGGTGATGTCGCTGGCGATGCTGGGCATCCTGCACGTCTTCAGCGATCTGCCGGAGGACAACGAAGGCCGGATGTACGCGGGCGGCGCCCTCGGCTACGTCGCCGGTGGCCTGCTCGCCAAGGGGTTCACCGCCTGGGTCGCGATCCCGGTTCTCGTCCTGGCCCTCGGTTTCGGCATCCTGGTGTTCACCGGCACGCCGATCAGGGAGATCCCGGAGCGGGTGCGCGAGCTGGGCAAGGACCCGGACGACGAGCAGCCCGAAGACGTCGCCGTCGATGAGCAGCCGGTCGAGTCCACACCCGTACGCAGGCCTGCGCGCCGCAAACAGGCCGCGTTCGCCGACGAGACAGTCGATCACCCGCCATCGCCGGTGGACGACCCGAAGCCGCGTCCGCGACCCCGCGCGGAGCAGGTCAAGGAAACCCCGCAGGCCGCGGACAAAAAGGCGGACACGATCTCGGTCCGGGTCGTCGACGGCGACTACACGCTGCCCGCACCGGACATCCTGGCTTTCGGCGACGTGCCGAAGTCGCGCAGCAAGGCCAACGACGCCATGATCGAGGCGATCACCGGCGTACTCGACCAGTTCTCCATCGACGCCCAGGTCACCGGCTTCACCCGCGGCCCGACGGTCACCCGCTACGAGGGCGAACTCGGCCCGGGGGTCAAGGTCGAGAAGATCACCGCGTTGACCAAGAACATCGCCTACGCCGTGGCCACCGACAACGTGCGGCTGCTGGCGCCGATCCCCGGCAAGTCCGCGGTCGGCATCGAGGTGCCCAACAGCGATCGCGAACTGGTTCGTCTCGGCGATGTCCTGCGCTCGTCGACGGCGATCAAGGACACGCACCCGATGGTGGTCGGCCTCGGCAAGGACATCGAGGGCCACATGATCACCGCGAACCTGGCGAAGATGCCGCACCTGCTGTGCGCGGGCTCGACCGGTTCCGGCAAGTCCAGCTTCGTCAACTCGATGCTGGTGTCGCTGTTGGCCAGGGCGACCCCGGAGGAAGTCCGGATGATCCTGATCGACCCGAAGATGGTCGAGTTGACGCCGTACGAGGGCATCCCGCACCTGATCACGCCCATCATCACCCAGCCGAAGAAGGCGGCGGCCGCGCTGTCGTGGCTGGTGGAGGAGATGGAGCAGCGCTACCAGGACATGCAGGTCAACAAGGTCCGCCACATCGACGACTACAACAAGAAGGTGCGCTCCGGCGAGATCACCGCGCCTCCGGGCAGCGAGCGCGTTTACCGGCCCTATCCCTACATCCTCGCCATCGTGGACGAGCTGGCCGACCTGATGATGACCGCGCCGCGCGATGTCGAGGACGCGATCGTGCGCATCACGCAGAAGGCCCGCGCCGCGGGTATCCACCTGGTGCTCGCCACCCAGCGGCCCTCCGTCGACGTGGTCACCGGTCTGATCAAGACCAACGTGCCGTCGCGGTTGGCCTTCGCCACGTCCTCGCTCACCGACTCGCGGGTCATCCTCGACCAGCCGGGCGCGGAGAAGTTGATCGGCATGGGCGACGCGCTCTACCTGCCGATGGGCACATCCAAACCGGTCCGCGTGCAGGGCGCCTACGTCAGCGACGAGGAGATCACCGCGATCGTCTCGTTCACCAAGGACCAGGCGCAGCCGGACTACACCGACGGGGTCACCGCGCAGAAGGCGGGCGAGAAGAAGGAGATCGACGCCGACATCGGCGACGATCTCGACCTGCTGATCCAGGCCACCGAGCTGATCGTCACCTCGCAGTTCGGCTCCACATCGATGTTGCAGCGCAAGCTCCGCGTCGGCTTCGCCAAGGCGGGCAGGCTGATGGACCTGTTGGAGACCCGAGGCGTCGTCGGACCGACCGAGGGATCGAAGGCGCGCGATGTGCTGATCAAGCCGGACGAGCTGGACAACGTGCTCTGGGACATGCGTGGCGGTGGGCCCACCGAGCCGGAAGCGGACTGATACCCGTACTCGGGCGCGAACTTGAGTCCCTTTAGGTCTCAAGTCGCTAACGACCACTCGGATTCGGTCCGCCAACCCGATCATCCGGGGAGGGTACCGGCGACACCCATGCGTGCGTGCCGGGTATTCGGCACGGCTGAGGAAGGATCTGTCGTGCAGTACGACTACCAGCAGTACAGCGTTGAGACGACCACAACGGTCTCACCGGTGCTCTCGATTGTCGGCCTGGTGTTCCTCGTGGCCGTGGTCGTGGCCATGTGGAAGATCTTCACCAAGGCCGGGCAGCCCGGTTGGGCGGCGATCGTGCCGTTCTACAACATCTACACCTTGCTGAAGATCGTCGGCAGGCCCGGCTGGTGGCTGGTGCTGTTCCTCATCCCCCTGGTGAACCTGGTGATGGCGATCATCGTCGCGATCGACCTGGCGAAGGCGTTCGGCAAGGATGGCGGGTTCGCGGTCGTCCTGGTCTTGTTCCCCTACATCGGTTACATGATCCTCGGTTTCGGCAGTGCGCGTTACGTCGGCCCGGTGGCCGACCCCATGTTCGCCACGCACGGTTACGGTCAAGGCGGCTATCCCCAGCAGGGTGGCTACCAGCCTGCTTATGCGCAGGCTGGGTACCCGCAGCAAGGCGGTTATCCGCAGCAGGGCTATCCCCAGGCTGGTTACCCCCAGCAGGGCTACCCGCAGCAGGCCGGTTACCCGCAGCAGGGCACGCCTCCGCAGGGCTATCCCCAGCAGGGCGGCTACCCGTAGCAGGGTGGTTATCCCCAGCAGGGTTACCCGCAGCAAGGCGGCCAGCCGCCGTACGGTGGCTGATCTCGCACTCTTTCGGGGCGCTTCCGGTTTACCGGGGGCGCCCCGAGTCGTTTCCGGGGCAACCTGGGAGCCGGTCGCTTCCGTCCTGTAGGTGAGAGTGGAGGTTCGACAATGCGCAAACTGGTACTTGCCGCGGTGACGTTGTTCGCGATGGTGGGGTGCGCGGAGCGCACGAGTCCGGCGCAGAGCGGCAGCACGCCACCGCCGCCCGGTCCGGCTCTCGGCGCGGACTTCACTGTGGCCAAGGAGAAATCGGTCAGGCTGTCCACTGGGGACGTGGAAGTCGCCTACAACGCCTTGGTGGAAGACAGTCGATGTGCGCCAGGCACGACGTGCGTGTGGGAGGGCGATGCGACTGTGCGGATCACTCTCAACGTCGGGGGTGGACCCGAAGCACTGCAACTGCACACCAACCCGCAGTTCGCCACGACGGCGAACTCGGGGGGATACAAGGTCGAACTGGTGAACCTGGACCAGCCGGGCGACATCGCGACTCTGCGGGTGAGCGCGGCGGGGGAGTAGGCGGCGATCAAGACGGGGTCGTGGGCGGGACACCCACGACCCCGACCGGTTGTCGACCGGCCGCGGCCAAATCGTGCTCAGTGGTGAGGACGTTGGCTCTGTGCGGCGCGTCGGTGGCTAGGAGCCGCCGCCGAACTGGCGGACCGCCGCGTAGTAGGTGTCGGCCATGCGGTTGCAGGCCCAGTTGCCCCCACACTGCGTGTACATGTCGGACTTGAACTTGTTGTCCAGGGTCAAGCGGGTGGACTCGTTGAACCGGCTCTGCTTCTTGTAGTTGCGGTAGCCGAAGTCGTGCCGGTGGCAGGCCTGGGTGAAGTTGAAGCCGAACGGGTTGTCCGGGGAGTTGGAGCACGCGTCGGACGACCAGTCGAGCTGGTTGGCGTACGGACGCGCGTTGCGGGTGGCGGTGAACTGCGACAGCGACTGGTTGAAGATGTAGCTGTCGGTGGTAGACCGTAACTGTGTCGGGCTCAGGTCCGCCGAGGCGGTACCGGCACCGAGGACAAGCGCGACGACGGCGGCGATCGAGGCGATCAGGCCGTGCGCGGCACGGCGCAGGGTTGGCGTTGCCACGAATGGCTCCCTTGGGTTGGGGGACTGGCGGACTCACCATTCGTGTGTCCGGTGGGTCAATTACGGACCGTTTCACGACTTTTCAACACCACCGTTCGGGCGAGTGTGCGCGAATGATTGGTGATCAGTGCGTGAATCCGGGGCGGCGTAGGGAATTTCGGTCGCGAACGACCACTGCCGCCACCCTTATTCGTCGCGGTGTCAACCCCAGCGGCCCCGCCAACCCCTGATTCGGTGCCCCACCGAGCAATGCGCAACCAGGTCCGCGTCGCACGGCCGATCGCCCGCGCCAGTTCGGTCCATTGTAGACACTCGTCGCGGGCGCGGCAGGTCCCCTGGTACATGCGAATGGTGCTCGTCGGCAACCCGGCCTCGGCGGCCAATTGCTCGACGGTCAGCGTGTTCTCGATTTCCGGCGCCGATAACCCTTTTGGCTCAAGACCCGACGAGCCCGGGCTATTCGGGTGATTGTCGGACTGATCAGAGCTTGAGCAGCATCCGGCTGTTGCCGAGCGTGTTCGGCTTTACGTAGGGCAGGTCGAGGAACTCCGCGACCCCCTCGTCCATCGACCGACGCATCTCCTCGTAGACCTCCGGGCTCACCGGCGTCCCATCGATCTCGATGAACCCGTGCCTGGCGAAGAACGCGGTCTCGAAGGTCAACACGAAGATCCGCGCCAGTCCGAGATCCCGCGCCGCCGCGATGAGCCGGGCGACCACGGCATGTCCGACACCGGCCCCGAGGGCGCTGGGCAACACCGCCACGGTGCGAATCTCGGCCAGGTCCTCCCACAGCACGTGCAGGGCGCCGCAGCCGACTATCTCCTCGTCGATCTCCGCCACCCAGAACTCCTGGACGTCCTCGTAGAGCGTCACCAGTTGCTTGGCGAGCAGCACCCTGCCCACATAGGTGTCGATGACGGCCTTCATCGGCCGTACGTCGGAAATCCTGGCGCGGCGCACCAGCGGAGTCGGCTTCACGTCCGGGAACCTAGTCTCCGGCCGCGTCGAACTCGGCGACGAGCGTCGTCGGGGCGCGTAGTCGCCACGACTCGGTGAGAACGTCTGTCAGCTCCGCCACATCCAGCGCCGCGAACCGGACCAGCACCATGGCGCGCCCGTCGTAGTGCGAGGTGGTGAAGAACCTGTCCGGATCGGATTCGATCAGAGCCACCTTTTCCGATTCGTCCGCGCAGAAGACGGCCATGCTCGCGCCATCTTCCTTGACCCGCGCGAACAGCTTGTCGCGCACCCGAAAGCCCGGCGTGCCATAGGACGGTTTCTCGGTCGTGGCCGGGAGCGACAGCGCGACCCGGCGGACGTCTTCCTCATCGATCACGGGCACATCATCGCCCTGATCCGGGTGGCGCACAGCTCCGATCACCGCACTGGTCAGGACACCCGACCGCCTGCGGTTACCCTGTGTCCGTGCCCTCAGTGTCCACGTCTCGCCGTGTCGCCATGCTCACCCTCGGTTGTGCTCGCAACGAGGTCGATTCCGAGGAGCTGGCAGGCCGCCTCTCCGGCGGCGGGTGGGAGCTGGTCGAACCAGACGCCCAGGCCGACGTGATCGTGGTGAACACCTGCGCTTTCGTCGAGTCCGCCAAGAAGGACTCCATCGACACCGTGCTCGCCGCGGCCGACACCGGGGCCAAGGTCGTGGCCGTGGGGTGCATGGCCGAGCGCTACGGCGCCGAACTGGCGGAGAACCTGCCGGAGGCGAACGCCGTCCTGGGCTTCGACCACTACCCCGACCTGGCCGAACGTCTCGGCGACATCGTCTCCGGGCACACGATCCCCTCGCACACGCCCTCCGACCGCCGCACGCTGCTGCCCATCACGCCGGTCCAGCGCCAGGCCGCCGCCCAGGACGTGACGGTGCCCGGACACGCCTGGGGCCCGCGGATCCCGCGTGTGCGGCTCGACAACGGCCCGGTGGCGTCGCTGAAGATCGCCTCCGGCTGCGACCGGCGTTGTTCGTTCTGTGCCATCCCGTCCTTCCGCGGCTCGTTCGTCTCCCGGCTGCCCGACGAGATCGTCGCCGAGGCCGAGTGGCTGGCCGCGCAAGGCGTTCGCGAGCTGGTGCTGGTCAGTGAGAACTCGACGTCCTACGGCAAGGACCTGGGTCGCGAACACTCGGGCCAGAGCGCGCTGGAGGCGGTGCTGGCCCGCCTCGCCGACGTCGAGGGCATCGAGCGCGTGCGCCTGTCCTACCTGCAACCCGCGGAGACCAGGTCCGACCTGGTCCGCGCCATCGCCACCACACCGGGCGTCGCGGCCTACTACGACATGTCCTTCCAGCACTCCAGCGAGCCGGTGCTGCGCCGCATGAGGCGCTTCGGCAACACCGACTCCTTCCTCGGTCTGATCAAGCAGATCCGCGAGTACGAGCCGGAGGCGGGCATCCGCAGCAACGTGATCGTCGGTTTCCCCGGTGAGACCGAGGACGACGTCGACGAACTGGCCCGCTTCCTCACCGAGGCCAAGCTCGACGCGGTCGGCGTGTTCGGCTACTCCGACGAGGACGGCACCGAGGCCGAGGGCCTGTCCGGCAAGCACGACGCCGACACCATCGCGGCCAGGGTCGCCCGGATCTCCGGCCTCGCCGAGGAGCTCACCTCCCAGCGTGCCGAGGACCGCATCGGCAGCGAGGTCGTCGTCCTCATCGAACGCGTCGAGTCCGACGCCGACGACTGCGCGGGCCGCGCCGCCCACCAGGCGCCCGAGGTCGACGGCGAGTGCGTGGTGCTCGACGGCGCCGACTACGTCATCGGCGACCTGGTGCGCGCTCGCGTGATCGACAGCGAGGGCGTCGACCTGGTCGTGGAGCCGATCGAACTCGTGCCTCGCGCGGCACCGGTCTCCCCATGACTCCGGCGGCGACCGGCGACGGCGGAATCGAACCGGCCGCCATGACCCAGCGGTCGGCACCCGTCGTCGAACCGGCGTTCGCCGACCGACCGGTTCCCGCCCCGCCGGTCGACCACGCGCACGACCGGCCTGTGCTGCCCGAACCGACTCAGGTGCCCGTGCTGAACGTGGCGAACCTGTTGACAGTGTCCCGGCTCGCCCTTGTTCCGGTGTTTCTTGTCACCCTGTTCGTCGATGACGGTCGGGACCTGCTATGGCGCCTGATCGCCACCGCGGTGTTCGGCGTGGCGTCCATCACCGACCACATCGACGGCAGGCTCGCCCGCAAGCACGGGCTGGTCACCGACTTCGGCAAGATCGTGGACCCGATCGCGGACAAGGCGCTCACCGGGTCCGCGCTCGTCGGCCTGAGCATTCTCGGCGCGCTGCCGTGGTGGGTCACCATCGTCATCGCGGTCCGCGAGGTCGGGGTCACGCTGCTGCGGTTCTGGGTCATCAGACACGGCGTGATCCCGGCCAGTCGGGGCGGCAAACTCAAGACCCTCACCCAGGTGTTCGCGATCGCCCTGTACCTCGTTCCCCTGCCCGCGCCGCTGCTGCCGATCGCCTGGTTCGCGATGGGGGCCGCCGTCGTGCTGACCGTGGTCACCGGGGTGGATTACGTCATCCGCGCGGTCCGACTGCGAGCGCGTGGCAAGCGGGCCATCGCGTGACGCCGTTGGTCCTCGGCGGTGATCTGGACGTCGAGTCGGTCACGAAACTGGTCGCTGACCTGCGTGAACACAGCGAGACCGTGGCGACTGCGGAGTCACTGACCGGCGGACTGCTCACCGCCGTGCTGACGAGCGTCCCCGGATCGAGCGCCGTCGTGCGCGGTGGGCTCGTCGTCTACGGGACTGACCTCAAGCACACGCTCGCCGGTGTCGACGCCAGCCTGCTGGCCGATGTCGGCCCCGTCGACAGTCAGGTCGCCGTCGCACTCGCCGAAGGCGCCCGTAGCCGCTGCGGCGCGACGATCGGTGTCGGGCTCACCGGGGTCGCCGGGCCCGACCCACAGGACGGCAAGCCGCCTGGCACGGTCCACGCCGCCGTGGCGAGCCCGCGAGGGCGTCGAACATCCTCACTGAGAGTCGATGGGGACCGCGAACAGGTCCGCGCGGCGGCCGTGCGAGCCGCGCTCGAACTCGTCGCCGCGGACATCGGTACGCTCACCACGTGAGCTCGCGGTCACTGTCGGTGCCTGCCCCCAACGGGGCGAAAATGGGGCGGGTGTGGTCTAGCTGGGAACATTCGCAGCAAACCAGTCGTTCGCTCTTGGCGGATAACCTTGTAAGGCACTGCGCTACATCGGTGCCTCTCGGTAACGTTGCCAGTGTCCGCCGGAGGAAGGGAGGTGCGCGATGACCGTGTTGTTGCGCGAGGCGATCGGTGATCGGCTCCGACACGCCCGCACCAACCAGCAGCGCACGCTGCGCGAGGTCTCCCGCTCCGCGCGGGTGAGCTTGGGATACCTCTCAGAGGTCGAACGCGGCCGCAAGGAGGCATCGAGCGAGCTGCTGGCCGCGATCTGCGACGCGCTCGCACTGCCGCTCTCGGAGCTGCTGCACCACGTGGCCAGCGATATCGGCGCGCTGACCTCGGTTGAGCGTGGGCTCACCGAGCCCGGCGTCGAGCAGGTGGACACCGCTGCGAACAAGGCGGCTCCCCGCGCCTCGGTGGAAGGCGGCAGGCTGGTGCCGGCCGTGGTCGGGGACAACCTGGCCGATCTGCGGATTCAGCCCGCGCTGGCGCACCGACTCGATGCCTCGCTCGGCAACACCCGGGCGGGCGCCGTCTTCGCGGCCTGACGAGTCCGTCTTGTCGGCTGTCGTGCTCGGCTGTCGGCCGGGGTCGTGCCGTGCGGTTCACCCCTGTCCGGTTCGGGGTTGACCCGGAGGTCGGTCCGCTTTACCAGGGTTGATCTCGGAGGGAACCCTGAATTCTGCCGGGTCCGGTGGAGCCGGTGATGCGCACCTGACACGATGGAACCCACAACGGTGTCGGGGCGTTGCCGTTTCGTCGGTATGCGTGGCAGCGATAGTCCGAGTGAACCGGCAAACAGCAGCACGGAGAAGGCAGGCGGAGGAGATGGCCAACCCGTTCGTGAAGTTCTGGAAGTACATGATGGCGTCGTTCTCGTCGAAGATCGACGAGCACGCCGACCCGAAGGTACAGATCCAGCAGGCCATCGAGGATGCGCAGCGCCAGCACCAGGCGTTGTCGCAGCAGGCCGCGGCCGTGATCGGCAACCAGCGGCAGCTTGAGATGAAGCTCAACCGGCAACTCGGCGAGGTGGAGAAGCTCCAGGCTTCCGCCCGCCAGGCGCTGGTGCTCGCCGACGAGGCCCGCGCCAAGGGGGACGAGCAGAAGGCCACGCAGTTCGAGAACGCCGCCGCCTCCTTCGCCACCCAGCTTGTCATCTCAGAGCAGGGCATCGAAGACCTCAAGACGCTGCACGACCAGGCGTTGCAGGCGGCCGGATCGGCCAAGACCGCCGTCGAGCGCAACGCGATGGTGCTGCAGAACAAGTTGGCCGAGCGCACCAAGCTGCTCAGCCAGCTCGAACAGGCCAAGATGCAGGAGCAGGTCTCCCGGTCGCTCAACCAGATGAGCGAACTCGCCGCGCCGGGCAACACGCCCTCGCTCGAAGAGGTCCGGGACAAGATCGAGAAGCGCTACTCCACCGCCCTCGGGTCCGCGGAACTGGCGCAGAACTCGGTCCAGGGCCGGATGCTGGAGGTTCAGAGCTCCACCACCGAGATGGCTGGCCAGTCCAGGCTTGAGCAGATCCGCGCGTCGATGGCGGGCGGCCCGGTCGCGGGTCAGGTCACCAGTGGCGGCGGCGCGGCCACCCCGGCGGCGACGCCGAACAACATCCAGGCCGAGATCCAGCAGCGGGTGGCCCAGGACCAGAAGGCCAACCCGCAGGCCAACTCCTAACGCGGGCCGGACCATGGGGTCACGCAAGAACGACCTGGTCAAGATCGGCCAGTTGCTCAACCAGCACGCGCGTGGCCCCTACGCGGACCAGCTCCGCGGCAAGCTCGCCGACTGGCGTGATCCCCGGGCGAAGGCGCTACGCCGTCGCCGCCGGGTATTGCGCGTCACGAAGGTCTGGACCGGCGCCGGTGTCACCACC
>JALZNB010000554.1 GCA_030857905.1 Actinomycetota bacterium | reverse complement strand
CCACCGCCTCGGCGTGCGTCCGGTGTTCAAGACGGTCGACACCTGTGCCGCCGAGTTCGCCGCGCTCACCCCGTACCACTACTCGTCGTACGAACTCGATCCCTCGGCCGAGACCGAGGTGCTGCCGCAGCGCGATCGACCGAAGGTGCTCATCCTCGGTTCCGGGCCGAACCGGATCGGTCAGGGCATCGAGTTCGACTACTCGTGCGTGCACGCGGCGATGGCGTTGCGCGACGCCGGGTACGAAACGGTCATGATCAACTGTAACCCGGAGACGGTGTCCACCGACTACGACACCTCCGATCGGCTCTACTTCGAGCCGCTCACCTTCGAGGACGTCATCGAGGTCGTGCACGCCGAACGGCTCTCCGGCACGGTCGCGGGCGTCATCGTCCAACTCGGCGGCCAGACCCCACTGGGCCTGGCGCGGCGCCTGGCCGAGGCGGGCGTGCCGATCGTGGGCACATCACCCTCTGCCATCCACCTCGCCGAGGACCGGGGCAGCTTCGGCGAGGTCCTGGTCGCGGCCGGGTTGCCCGCGCCGAAGTACGGCATGGCCACCTCGTTCGCGCAGGCCAGGCGGATCGCCGACGAGATCGGCTATCCGGTCCTGGTCCGCCCGTCCTACGTGCTCGGCGGTCGCGGCATGGAGATCGTCTACGACGAGGAGTCGCTGGCCGGGTACATCGAGCGGGCCACGGCGGTGAGCCCGGAGCACCCGGTGCTCGTCGACCGGTTCCTCGACGACGCCATCGAGATCGACGTCGACGCGCTGTGCGACGGCGACGAGGTGTTCCTTGGCGGCGTCATGGAGCACATCGAGGAGGCGGGCATCCACTCCGGCGACTCGTCGTGCGCGCTGCCGCCGATCACCCTGGGGCGCACCGACATGGAGGCCGTCCGTCGCTCCACGGAGGCCATCGCCAAGGGCGTCGGTGTGCGCGGCCTGCTCAACGTGCAGTACGCGCTCAAGGACGACGTGCTCTATGTCCTGGAGGCCAACCCGCGCGCCAGCCGCACGGTGCCGTTCGTCTCCAAGGCCACCGCGACACCGCTGGCGAAGGCGGCCGCGCGGATCATGCTCGGCACCACCATCGCCGAACTGCGCGCCGAGGGCATGTTGCCCAGCCGCGGCGACGGTGCCGAGATGCCGCCGGGTGCGCCGGTCGCGGTGAAGGAGGCCGTGCTGCCGTTCCACCGGTTCCGCACCCCGGAGGGCGACGGCGTCGATTCGCTGCTCGGACCGGAGATGAAGTCCACCGGCGAGGTCATGGGCATCGACGTGTCCTTCGGCAAGGCGTTCGCCAAGTCGCAGACCGCCTCCTACGGCTCGCTGCCCACCGAGGGCAAGGTGTTCGTGTCGGTGGCCAACCGGGACAAGCGGGCGATGGTGTTCCCGGTGAAGCGCCTCGCCGACCTCGGATTCGAGGTGCTGGCCACCTCGGGTACCGCGGAAGTGTTGCGCCGCAACGGGATTGCCTGCACGGTCGTGCTCAAGCACACCGAGGCCCTCGCCGGTGAGATCGACATTGTCCACCTGATCCGCGAGGGTGGTGTCGACATGGTGATCAACACTCCGTACGGCAACCACGGTCCCCGGGTGGACGGCTACGAGATCCGCACGGCAGCGGTGTCGCGCGACATCCCCTGCGTCACCACGATCCAGGGTGCCGCCGCCGCCGTGCACGGCATCGAGGCCCTGATCCGCGACGACATCGGGGTGCGGTCGCTGCAGGACCTGCAGGCCGCCCTCAAGGCGGACGCGGCCGAGGCCCGGCGGTGAGCGCGGCGTTCGGCGCGCGCCTGGTCGACGCAGTGGCGGCTCGGGGTTCGCTTTGCGTCGGTATCGACCCGCACCCCGGCCTGCTGGCCGATTGGGGATTGCCCGCCGACGCCTCCGGGCTGGAGCGGTTCGCGCTGACCTGTGTCGAGGCGTTGGCGGGCGAGGTCTCAGTGCTCAAGCCGCAGTCGGCGTTCTTCGAGGCGTACGGCTCGAAGGGGATCGCCGTGCTGGAGCGGGTCATCGCCGAATCCCAGGCGGCGGGCGCGCTCGTGCTGCTCGACGTCAAGCGCGGCGACATCGGTTCCACCATGGCCGCCTACGCCGCCGCCTACCTCACCGACGGCTCCCCGCTCGCCGCGGACGCGGTGACGGTGTCGCCGTTCCTCGGTTTCGGCTCACTCACTCCCGTGCTCGACGCGGCCGAGCGCGGCGGCCGAGGAGTGTTCGTGCTGGCGTTGACCTCCAACCCCGAAGGCGCTTCCGTCCAGCGCGCGATGGGCGCGGACGGCCGTCTCGTGGCTCAGGCTGTCGTGGACGAGTCCGCCGCGCGTAACGCCGGTGCCCACCCGTTGGGATCTGTCGGGATTGTCGTCGGCGCCACTCTGCGAGAGACCGGCGTCGACCTCAGCGCGCTCAACGGGCCGATCCTTGCCCCCGGCGTCGGCGCTCAGGGCGCGGACGCCGACGATCTCGTGCGGCTCTTCGGTCCGAGCCTGCCCCACGTCCTGCCCACCAGTTCGCGCGATGTCCTGCGCCATGGCCCGGACACCGCTGCCGTGCGGTCCGCCGCGCTGCGGCTGCGCGACCGCCTGGCGGTCGCCGCTCGCTGATGTCCACCGCACGACCGCGCCCCGGACGGCCCTCGGCTGATCCGGGGTTTCGGCCTGCCCTTGGCGCGTCATCGCAGGTGACGACCCTTGGGCTAACTGGGTGTGTTCAGGAGGATTCGGAAAGTGGCGGAGATGACACTTTCGCTGCTCGTGGGCGGTCGAGTGCGCTGCGTCACCATGAAGGGTGGGTTGAGGTGGTCAACATCGCCGCAGGTCACAGCGACGTGATCACCGATCGTTGATCATCTTGAGGCCGTTTGTCACCCTGCGCACTGGGTGGCCCCGCGTTGTCCCGGCAGGCCAGCGCTCGGTAACGTCGCCGCACCGATCCGCAAGACCCCCCACCCCCACGGAGGAAATCGTGGCCCTTCCCCAGCTCACCGAGGAGCAGCGGGCCGCAGCGCTGGAGAAGGCGGCTGCCGCCCGTCGCATCCGGGCCGAGCTCAAGGAGCGCCTGAAGCGAGGCGGAACCACTCTCAAGGACGTCCTGACCCAGTCGGACAATGACGAGGTTCTGGGCAAGATGAAGGTCACCGCCCTGCTCGAGGCCCTACCGGGCGTCGGCAAGGTTCGCGCCGCACAGATCATCGAGCGCCTGGAGATCGCCCCGAGTCGTCGACTGCGTGGTCTTGGCGACCGTCAGCGCAAGGCGCTGCTCGCCGAGTTCAGCGGCGAGTGATCAAGAGCTTCACCGGCAGTGAGCCGGGACCGGGTGTCGCTGCCCGGTCCCGGCTCACTGTCGTGTCAGGTCCTTCCGGGGTCGGCAAGTCCAGCGTCGTCGCCGAGCTGCGCAGGCTGCACCCCGATGTCTACTTCAGCGTCTCGGTGACCACCCGGTCGCCGCGTCCCGGCGAGGTCGACGGGGAGCACTACCACTTCGTCGACCTCGCGGAGTTCCAGCGAATGGCGGCGGCGGGCGAGCTGCTGGAGTCCGCCGAGTACGCGGGCAACCACTACGGCACGCCGAGGGCGCCGGTGGACGCCGCGCTCGCCGCCGGGCACCCGGCCGTGCTCGAGATCGAGTTGCAGGGCGCGCGCCAGGTCCGCGTCTCGATGCCGGAGGCGCGGCTGGTGATGTTGGTGCCGCCGTCGTGGGACGTGCTGGTGGCCCGGCTCACCGGTCGCGGCACGGAGGACGAGGCGGTCGTGGCGCGTAGACTGGTGGTCGCGCGGGACGAATTGGCCGCCGCGCGCGAGTTCGACGAGGTAGTGGTGAACGCCGACGTGCGAGAAGCCGCGCGCGAGTTGCTAACCTTGGTGCTTACCTGAACATCGGATGTCACCACATGGCCATCACCGGATCGGCTATTCACCCCCGAGTTGGAGCGTTGCGAGTGATCACCCCCGCTGAGCTGGGCACCCTGGGCGAGCCGCACGCGCCCCTGGAAGGCATCACCAACCCCCCCATCGACGACCTGCTCGACAAGGTCAGCTCGAAGTACGCGCTGGTGATCTACGCGGCCAAGCGCGCTCGCCAGATCAACGACTACTACGCCCAGCTCGGCGAAGGCCTGCTGGAGTACGTCGGTCCGCTGGTCGAGCCCGGCCCCCGGGAGAAGCCCCTGTCCATCGCCCTGCGCGAGATCCACTCCGGTCTGCTTGAGCACACCGAGGGCGAGTGACCCCCCGCTTACGGATCGTGCTGGGCGTGGGCGGCGGTATCGCCGCCTACAAGGCGTGTGAGGTACTGCGCGGGCTGACCGAGTCCGGTCACGACGTCCGCGTGGTGCCCACCGAGGCCGCCCTGCGTTTCGTCGGCGCGGCCACGTTCGAGGCGCTCTCCGGTCAGAAGGCGCACACCGGGGTGTTCGTCGATGTGCCCGAGGTTCCGCACGTGCGCCTCGGGCAGGACGCCGACCTGGTGCTGGTCGTCCCGGCGACCGCGGACCTGCTGGCCAAGGCCGCGCACGGGCTCGCGGACGACCTGCTCACCACCACTTTGCTGACCGCGCGCTGCCCGGTGCTGATGGCCCCCGCCATGCACACCGAGATGTGGGAGCACGCGGCCACCCAGGCCAACGTGGCCACGCTGCGCTCGCGCGGCGTCGTCGTCGTCGAGCCCGCCAGCGGCCGGTTGACCGGCGCCGACACCGGCAAGGGCAGGCTCGCCGACCCGGCCGAGATCGTCGACCTGGCGCGGCTGCTGCTCAGCCGCCGCGACGCCTTGCCCCGCGACCTCGAAGGTCTGCACGTGGTCGTCTCCGCGGGCGGTACGCGCGAGCCACTGGACCCGGTCCGCTATCTGGGCAACCGCTCGTCGGGCAAGCAGGGCTACGCCCTCGCCCGCACCGCCGTGCAGCGCGGTGCCCGGGTCACCCTGGTCTCCGCGCACACTGTCGCGCTGCCCGCCCCCGCCGGTGCCGAGATCATCAACGCGGGCACCGCCGCCGAGCTGCGGGACGCCGTGCACAAGGCGGCCGCCAACGCCGACGTGGTGGTCATGGCCGCCGCCGTCGCCGACTTCCGGCCGACCACCAGGGCAGACTTCAAGATCAAGAAGACGGACCGGGAGCCGGACCCGATCGGCCTCACCCGCAACGCCGACATCCTCGCCGAACTGGTCGAGGCCCGCCGCCGCTCGCCGGGGTCGACGCAGCTCGTCGTCGGTTTCGCCGCCGAGACCGGGGACACCGGTGCCGACGTTCTCGACCACGCGCGCGCGAAACTCGCGCGCAAGGGCTGCGACCTGCTCATGGTCAACGCCGTCGGTGAGGGAAAAGCGTTCGAGACCGAGGACAACCAGGGTTGGCTGCTGGGCGCGGACGGAGCCGAGCGCGCGATCGCACTCGGCTCGAAGGCGCAACTCGCGACCGAGTTGTGGGATGCGGTAGTGGAATTGCGTAATCGAGTGATGCTGGACCGCCCGGCTCGATAATGAGTCGTAGTAAAGACGTAGTAGACCTGCGGATGAGTGGGGTTAAGTCGTGAGTGAGACAGGCAGCCGCCGACTGTTCACCTCGGAGTCGGTTACCGAGGGACACCCGGACAAGATTTGTGACGCCATCAGCGATTCCGTCCTGGACGCGCTGCTGTCGCAGGACCCGCGCTCGCGGGTCGCCGTGGAGACGCTGGTCACCACGGGCCAGGTACACGTGGCGGGTGAGGTGACCACCGAGGCCTACGCCGACATTCCGAGCATCGTGCGCGAGGTCATCCTGCGCATCGGCTATGACTCGTCGGCCAAGGGCTTCGACGGCAACTCGTGTGGGGTCAACGTGGCGATCGGCGCGCAGTCGCCGGACATCGCCCAGGGCGTCGACACCGCCTACGAGTCGCGCGTCGAGTCCGCCGATGGCATGAGCACCGACGACATCGACCGCCAGGGCGCGGGCGACCAGGGCCTGATGTTCGGCTACGCGTGCACCGACACCCCCGAGTTGATGCCGTTGCCGATCGCGCTCGCGCACCGGCTCGCGCGCAGGCTCACCAAGGTCCGCAAGGACGGCGTGCTGCCGTACCTGCGCCCGGACGGCAAGACCCAGGTCACCATCGAGTACGACGGCGACAAGCCGGTCCGACTCGACACCGTGGTTGTCTCCTCGCAGCACGCCGACGGTGTCGACCTGGAGAAGCTGCTCGGCGTCGACGTGCGTGAGCAGGTCGTCCTGCCCGAGATCGCCGAACTCGGCTTCGACACCTCCGATGTCCGCCTGCTGGTCAACCCGACCGGCCGTTTCGTCATCGGTGGCCCGATGGGCGACGCGGGACTCACCGGCCGCAAGATCATCGTCGACACCTACGGCGGCATGGCCCGGCACGGTGGCGGCGCGTTCTCCGGCAAGGACCCGTCCAAGGTCGACCGCTCGGCCGCCTACGCGATGCGCTGGGTCGCCAAGAACGCCATCGCGGCGGGCCTGGCCTCGCGTATCGAGGTCCAGGTCGCCTACGCGATCGGCAAGGCGGCTCCCGTCGGTCTGTTCGTGGAGACCTTCGGCACCGAGAACGCCGACCCGCAGAAGATCCAGTCCGCCATCCGCGAGATCTTCGACCTGCGCCCGGCCGCGATCATCCGCGACCTCGACCTGCTGCGTCCGATCTACGCGCAGACCGCCGCGTACGGCCACTTCGGCCGCCCGGAACTCGACCTCCCCTGGGAGCGCACCGACCGGGCCGACGACCTCAAGCAGGCCGTGGGCGCGTAGTTCTCGTCATCGGGACGGGGGATGGTCGAGTCGACCATCCCCCGTCCCGTCTCCGGGAAACGAACATCGGCGACGCCACCGACGTTTCGTCGTGGGATCGTTGGGCTACCCACTTCGTGAGGTGACCACATGGCGAGGAAAGAGCCCGTGCGTCAGCGGCCACTCGACGTCGGCCCGACGCGCCCCAAGCGGCCCGATGTCTTCCGGTGGTTGTGGTACGCCGTGGGTGGGCACCTTCCCGATCGGTACCGCCACTGGGTGCTGTGGGACTTGAGCGCCCGCACCTGGGTTCTGCGGCATTTTTCCCGGGTCCTGGTCCTGTTCTTGCCGATCTGGTTGTTGCTGCTGGTTCCCGGACCACTCAGCCTGCGGTTCTCCATGATCGCCCTCGCCTACATCACCGGCCTCTACTTCTCGCTGTCGTTCATGGAGGACGCGGCGGAACGCCGGTTGATTCGGCACGGCTACCCGGCGGGCATCAACCGGCAGATCCGGGAAGAGGCGAAAACGCACGACCGGGCCGAAGTCGTCGCCATGTACGCCGCCTACTTCCGGGACTGAGCCGCGTCCGGCGACGTCGGTCCGGTCTGGTAAACCAGCGCTCATGTCCACATCCGACCCCGACGCGCTGTTCGAGGTCGCCGCACCGCCCGAACCCAAGCCGAAACCCGCCAAGGGCAAGCAGTCCGCCGCGCCGGACTCGCCCGTGGCGCGGGTCTACGTCGACGTTCCCCTCGCTCACCTCGACCGCACCTACGACTACCTGGTGCCGGAGAAGTTCGCGGATCAGGCCGTCGCGGGCTGCCGCATCAGGGTTCGCTTCGCGGGGCAGCTCGTCGACGGCTATCTCATGGACCGGGTCGCCGAATCCGACCACAAGGGCACCCTGCAATTCCTTGATCGGGTGGTCTCGCCGGAGCCGGTACTCGCTCCCGAGATCGCGAGACTCTGCCGCGCTGTCGCCGATCGCTACGGCGGCACCATGATCGACGTCCTGCGGCTGGCCGTGCCGCCCCGGCACGCGCGCGTCGAAGCGGAAGCATCGCCGGAGCCCGCGCCAGTTCCGGCCGCGCCGCCGCGGGAGAAGTGGGCCGAGTATCCGCGAGGTACGGCGTTCCTGGATGCGGTCGCGGCCGGGAGGCAAGCCCACTGTGTGTGGCAGGCCATGCCGGGGGAGGACTGGCCCGCCCGGCTCGCCGAGGTCGCCGTCGCCGCCGCGTCCGCCGGTCGTGGCGCGGTCCTTGTCGTGCCTGATCACCGAGATGTCACCAGGCTGCACGCGGCGTGTGTCGCACTGGCGGGGGAGGAAGCCGTGGTCGCGCTGTCGGCGGACCTCGGACCTGCCGTGCGCTATCGCCGCTGGCTGTCCGTCCGCCGGGGCGGCGCGCGGATCGTCATCGGCACCAGGGCCACCGCCTACGCCCCGATCGCCGACGTCGGCGTCGTCGTGGTGTGGGACGACGGCGACGATCAGCACTCCGACCCGCGTTCGCCCTACCCGCACGTGCGCGACGTGCTTATCCAGCGCGCCCAGCTCAGCGGCGCCAGCCTGCTGGTCGGCGCGTTCGCGCGCACCGCGGAAGCGCAGCTCCTGGCCGAGTCCGGGTGGGCGCCCGAGATCGTCGCCACCCGCGACAGGGTCCGCACGGCCGCACCCCGGGTCACGGCCATCGGTGAGCACGACAGCCAACTCGCCCGCGACCCCGCTGCCCGTACCGCGCGCATCCCTTCGGTGGCTTTCGAGGCCGCGCGGGCAGCCCTCACCGCGGGCGCCCCTGTGCTGATCCAAGTCCCCAGACGCGGCTACGTTCCAGCGTTGACCTGCCAGGACTGTCGGACCCCCGCACGCTGTCGCCGCTGCGCAGGCCCGCTTGGTGTTCCAGCGGGCGTTAGCCCCCACGAGCCGAAGCCGCCCGCATGTCGGTGGTGCGCCGCGGCCGAGGCCAACTACCGCTGCCCCCACTGTGGTTCACGCAGACTGCGCGCGGTCGTCATCGGTGCGAAGCGCACGGCGGAAGAATTGGGGCGTGCGTTCGCGGGCGTGCCGGTCCGCACGTCTGGAGCGAAGGAAGTCCTGGCGCGGGTGGCGGACGAGCCAGCTCTGGTCGTGGCCACCCCAGGTGCGGAACCGGTCGCCGAGGGCGGCTACGGCGCCGCTCTTCTTCTCGACGGCTGGGCCATGTTGGGTCGCGCCGACCTGCGCGCGACTGAAGAGACCCTGCGCCGCTGGATGACCGCCGCCGCCTTGGTTCGCCCCGGCGGTGCGGGCGGTCGGGTCGTGGTGATGGCGGAATCGGCGATCGCCGCGGTGCAAGCGCTTGTCCGGTGGGACCCGGTGTGGCACGCGGGACAGGAACTCGCGGGTCGCACCGAACTCGGCTTCCCGCCTGCCGTTCGGATGGCATCGGTCGACGGCACCCCCAACGCCATCGCGGCTCTCGTCGACGCGCTTCCCCTGCCCCCGACCGGCGAGGTCCTGGGACCGGTTCCGTTGAACGAATCCGACTCCGGGCCGCCGCGCGAACGTCTCCTCATCCGGGTATCCCGGCCCCACGGACGTGCCTTGGCGGACGCGCTCGCCAAGGCGCAGGCGATTCGGAC
>JALZNB010000538.1 GCA_030857905.1 Actinomycetota bacterium | reverse complement strand
AGGTGAAGGTGCCCCCTTGACACGACGTGATCGGGCTGAAGCCAGGTCGACGGGATGGTCAGGAAGCCCCCTCCTGTGCGGTGGTGAATTGCGGGCGGCCCAGTCGGTACACCCAGCCGCCCGCGTCCGCTGTCCCGCTCAACCCGAATGGCGCAGGTGAACTCGGCTGCCTGACTCTCGCCAGTACGGCGCAGGCGCCTGACCATGATGGCGCACTGAATCATGCACGCCACATGCTTTGCGCGATATTGGCGATCCATGCTTGGCGCGGGTAGACAATGTGGTGGTCAGGTGCTGGCTGCACATCGACGCGCTTGTGGGTTCGGCAGAGCCTTTCTTTACTTGTTACTTCTGTTACGCCGGAGCCGTGCAAGAAAAGCGCCCCACACCCCTCTCTGTTTGCTGAGCCGCATTTGGACAGCGAGCAGATTGTTCTGACTGTCGAGGGTGTCCGGGTGCTCGGCGCCGAGGATGAGACGGCGGGTGTCGAGGGTGGCGCGATGCAGGTCCGCTGCTTCCTGATAGCGCCCGAGGCCGTTCAAAGCGAGAGCGAGGTTGCCCTGGCTGGTGAGGGTGTCCGGGTGCTCGGCGCCGAGGCGGGTTGTTTCGGCGTGGAGGACTTGGAGTCGGAGTGTGATCTCTGTTGTTGTGTCGCCGCTGTTGTGGAGTTGGTCGGCTGCTGAGTCGAGGGCGTTGCGTGTTGTGGTGAAGGTGTCGAGGTCGTTGAGTGTGTCCGGGGTGAGCAGAGATATCAGGTGGGGAGTGAGCAGGCGTATCAGGGGCACGGCGGGGGGCCCTTGGGTGGCGCAGGCATCGGCCAGGGTGAGTACGGCGGTATGTGTGACGCGTTGCCAGCGGTTGGGGTCGTCGTGGGCTAGGAGCAGGGCGTTGGTTTGGCGAACCAGCGGGTGCAGGGCCACGGTGGGCAGTGAAGTGGTGCGGGAGGGTTCGGGGGCATCGAGCAGGCTGTAGCGGTGCAGTTGTGCGAGTGCGGCGTCCACTAGCGCGCGTCCGGCGGTGTCGTCGGTGGTGTCGGGTATCAGGGCGGGAGTGATGAGCGTGAGCGGTATTGGGGCTTCGGCGAGCAGGGACAGGGCGCGCAGCAGCGGGCGGGCCAGGGGATGACCTTCTTCGGCGAGTTGATCGAGAGACAGTTCCCAGGTGTGTCCCACGAGGGTGCGGGCGACCTCGCGGTCGGTGATGTCGGGATGCTCGGACAACACCTGGGTGGACTTGTTGACCAGGGCCTGTTGGTAGGCGGTGAACGTGCGCAGTCGGGCGGTGGGGGAGGCCAGGGCGGTTCCGGCGGCGTGAAGTGCCAGTGGCAGCCCCCCGAGCCGCGACGCCAGTTCCTGCGCGTTTTCCGCTGACCCGGCGTGTGGGGCCAGATCCCGCAGGATGTGAGCGCCTTCCAGCGGTGAGAGTGGGGCCAGTTCGATCAGGTCGGCGTCATGTCCCCACGTGTCTCGGGAACGGTCGCGGCTGGTCACCAGGAGTAGTCCCGCCCCGCCGGGGCGGACCCATCCGCGGTAGGCGGCCACCGGGTCATCGGGGCTGATTGAGGTGGGCTTGTCGATGTTGTCCAGGACCAGCACCCACCGGTCGAGCGTGCTCAGGTGGCGCCATACGAGGTCCGCCAGGCTCGCCCCCGATTCTTGAACCGCTGCCACTGCAGTCGGCGATAGTCCCAGTGCGCAGGCGACCTCGACCATTTGTGCGGTCAGGGACTCGACATCGCGCCACCGCACCCAGAACACCGACTGCCCGTGTTGACGAGCCTGATCGGCCACCATGATTGCCAGCGTGGTCTTGCCCATTCCTCCAGCGCCACACACCACCAGGAACCGACCTGCGGGCGACTTCACCAGCGTCATTGCCCGCGTCAGTTCGGTCTCCCGGCCCCGCAGCACCGCCACGCTTGTAGCAGGGGGTCGCAATGATGCCGGGGCCGCCACCGTCAACCGTGGCGTGACCGTCTCGACCCCACGAGGCCACATGGAGAGAAGCTGGACGATCACCACCAACAGCACGAGCACCGACAACACCAGCCACACCCGTACCTGGTCCTTGAAGAATTCTGGCACTTCCACCGTGGCGAAGTTGGTCACCACAGCCTGCCCGGCACCGATCAAGACACCGGTCACCACAGTCAGTACAGGAACCCACACTCGACGCGTCACAACGAAGACATCTACACCCACCCCTGGCACGGTCCCCACCCACCCGGGATTCAGCCACCAAATACAGCAACCCACACGCCCTACAACAAGCTCGACAGACCCTCGACACCCGCACCACGTCGCCAGCAACCCTCCGCGACGACCCCGCCGAGAGTTCACACCGAAGGGGCCACGAAGCAGCCCGCGCGGTAATCTCACGTCGAGCCGCAGCGGCCTCCGCGGACAGCCAGGTCAGACTTGACGCCGGGTCAGCGGAATAGGTAGGCGCTCCCTACGGGCATCCACAAAGGACTAAGAACCACTCTTTACCCACTCAATTGGTCGGCAAACAACCACATGCAAGCACTACCGACAACCGCTTGCTTTCGTAAAGGCCGCAGGCAGTGGGATGCGACAGGACCCGACGGCAACCAACAGCAGAGATGAACTTCTAAGCTCTTGGCCGCAGGTTCGAGTCCTGCCGGGGGCACCAAAGCAGACCTATTCGAACCCTCGGCACTGAAGCCAGTAGCCGAAGGAGCCAAGGAGCACTCGTCAGTGCCCTGGGGGCCTGTTTAGGTGGTGTCAGTCTGCGAGCTGGCTGGCAGTCTTCCCCAGTGGTACATATGGTCGGTTGGTCAGGCACTGGTCGACAACCAGCTGAAGTGCTCGCAGTGCCGCCATCACACGATGGTGTGGCCTCCCGACCTGCCCATTGCGTTCTAGCGTTAAACGGTCTATTCGCCGGTGTCGAGGGGGATGTTCTTGCCACCGATGGTGCCGTAGCTGACCTCGGCGTCGGGCAGTTCGGTGCGGAGCCGCAGCGCCAATCGCTTGCCCTCAGCGATCCAGGCGGCTTCGTCTTCGGGTGTCGGGAAGGCTGAGTCTGGCGGGTACTCCGCGTTGAATGTCGCCTGGAAGCGGTCGTCCCAGGCGGCGATGGCCTCGCGCAGTTCTGCGCTGAGGTCAAGAACGTCGGTGACTTCGTCGGCGTCGTACGGTTCGGCGAAGTTGTCACCCGTGGCAACCCAGATCGGCCCGGTCTGCCACTCGGGTTGGAGGTTGACACGCAAGCGTTCGGTCATGGCAGGGGTTTGACCTTCCGGTTCAGGCTGACGGGGTTGGCTCCGACGATGAAGCCGTTGCTGCCGACACTCACCGCAATGCGCATGAGTTGCCCACGACGCACGATCTCGTAGACGGGGCGGTCGCGGCCGGTGACGCCGATCGGGGTCTTTCGTTCAAGGGCACTGAACACGACGTCCACGATCTCATCCTTGCCGATGCCTGCCCGCTCGAATTCGGCGAGGCGTTTGTCGCCGTGCAGGTGGGTGAGGCCTGCATTCTCATCCCCCAGTTCCAGCCATACCAGCTTGCCGGTGGTGTCTTTGCTGATGCGTACCATCTTCTCCGGGCTGATCTTGTCGCCCCGTCGTTGTACCTGCGCCACCAGTTCACGGGCAAAGGGCGACAGCGCGGGCCGTGCTGGTGGCGACACGGTTGCTGGTACGGCCGTGGTGGAAGGTGTTGGCGATGTTCCAGCCACGCCGAGCTGAGCGAGGTACCGCTCAAAGATTTGTGCGACCTCAGCCATGGTCTGCTGGTAGCGGGCGACAGCGTCGAGTGCCTGCGTCATAGTCTGGGCGGCGTCGGTTAACTCTGGCGCGATACTGCCCCGCGCTGCTTCGGTCAGACCTGCGCGCACCTCAACCAGCGCCACTTCGGCTTGGGCAAGCAGTGAAATCGGTAAAGCGGCGACGGCGCGACGGATCTCGGCAGCAAGCACTGCGACTGACACATATCCCCCACGGCTCAGTGTGACGACAAAAGCGCAGCAACTTCCTTTACCTCGACATCCTGAGGCCGACCGAGGGCCTGCCCGGGCAGCTCAACTACCGAGAAGCCGACGTCCAACTCGTAAACACGCTCGACTTCATTGCCTCTTGCGCCTCACAAGCTAGTCCGTGGCGGGTGTGGTGTTGTCGAGCGAGATACTCTTGCCGCCGATGGTGCCGTACGTGACGTCGGCGTTTGGTAGTTCGGCCCGCAGCCGCAGGGCGAGCTGCTTGCCGTCGGCAAGCCAGGCTGTTTCGTCGTCGGGCGTGGAGAATCCAGAGTTGGGCGGGTCGTCGTAGTCGCGAGTTGTCTGGAAGCGGTCGTTCCACGCCGCGATGCCCGCCCGTATTTCGACGCTGAGGTCAAGCACGTCGGTGACTTCGTCGGCGTCGTACGCTTCGAAGCCGTCGTCGGGTTCGGCGATCCAGATGGGCCCGACTCCCCAGTCCGGGCGAAGCTGAACCCGCAGCGGCCGTGCCGTAGGAACCTCGGTCTCGGTCATGGCAGTGGTTTGATCTTTCGTGTCAGGCCAACAGGGTTGGCACCGATGATGTACCCGTTGTTTCCCACGGTGATGGCGACTCGCCCGGGTTCGCCACGGTAGGTGATGGCGTAGACGATCCGGTCTCTGCCGGTGATGCCTAGGGGTTAGCCTGTGGCCAACGCCGTGAACACCAGGTCGACGATGTCGACCTTGGCCACACCCTTGCTGGCGAAATCGGTCACCCGATCAGGGTCCATCAGGTGTGCGAGACCCGCTTGGTCGGTGCCCTCTTCCAACCACACCACCGTGCCCGACCTGTCCTTCCCGATGCGCACCACCCTCTCGGGCATGATCTTCTTTCCTTGCCGTTGCATCTCGACCACCAAATTGTGGTCGACGGCCGGCTGCGATCGTGATGGCGACGAAGCGGGCGATGACGCCGCTGGTGTCAGCATGCTTCCCAACAGCGCCGGTACCGTGACGGTCACTTGTCTACCGATGACGTCCGCGAGGTACCGCTCGACCAGTCGCTACACCTGGATTGCCGTCTGGTTTACCTGCGCCACTTGGGCGATGACCGTGTCGAGCGCCTGGATAGCGGCTGGCGCTTCCGAGCGGTTCGTGCCGTGGCTGGCGGCGGCCAGCAGTGTGCGGGCCTCGTCGAAACAAGTGGTGGCTTGCAGCAGCAGTTCGGTCGGCAGCTTGGCAACCGCTTGTCGTAGTTCGGCCGCTAACTCGTCAACAGACAACAGTTCCCCCAATGCCTTTCAAGATGACGTCGAGGATGGTGCCGCTCTCAAATACGGAGCGACACCCGACCCATGGGTGGGGCCGTGGTGGTGGCGGGAGCCAGAGGCCGTTCGTGGACGGTGACCGCTCTTTCAGCCCTGTGCCGGATGGGGGTACTCCAACACCGACTACACCGTCGCCGCGCTGTTGATCGAGCGCGTCCTGGGGAAGCCTTGGACGAGCGAATCTTTCGCCCGCTGCGGCTGAAGCCCCAGTCGCAGGTGACCGGCAGTTCGGTGTGCCGTTTGTCCACGGCTACGACGGATTCCTTCTGTTCGGAGTCGCGGTCTGGACCGACGCACGGCCAGCGGTGAGCCCTCCTATCTGAGTTCCGCGGGCGGTGCGGTGTCCACGCCCTCGGACATGATCACTTTCATACGAGAACTCGCCGCCGGCACGGTGATCCCGCAGGCAACTCGTCGGTCACCATGGTGACTGACGACGGCCATTACGCGTTGATGGTGACCAACAGGTTCGTCGGTGCGGCGATCGTGCTTCCGAGTCGCGAGTAGGTGATCGACGACGCGATCTGGGGTAGAACGCGGTTCATCTCTGGTCCGGCCTCGGGTTCCTCGGTTCGACCCCGGCGAGATGTCGTTGGAGTCGAGCGTGTCGGAACTCCCACACTGGGCCGGACCGGCGTAGCACTCCACGGTCGTAGGCGTCCTCCATGAAGGTGAGCAGCCGCCAGGGGAGCCGTCCCGTGAGCGGGAGCCACAGCCTGGCCAGGATCACCCATTGCCCCCACGAGGTCAGGAGGAGGGCGTAGGTGAACGCGCCGAGAAGCCCGTTCATGGCGCCGACGCCGAGTCGGTACCCCGGGTTTCTGAGCGCCGCAGTATCGTCGGTCAACTGGTGGAACACGCTGAAGATGATGTCTTCCGTGGCGTAGGCGCCCAGTCCCGTGACGAGCCCGAAAACCAGCCCGCCAAGCAATAACTGGGTGAGCACTGACGTGCGATTCGTCTTGAGTGAGGCGGCTGGACTCACCGCTGACTCGGCGTCGGCGGGCGACTCGAACCACGACACGACGCCGACGGCCGCGGCGGCCGCGATCGCGTACACGCCGCCGAACGCCGCACCGGCCGCGGCGGCGGTGGGCACCGGTGTCCGAAGAGCCAGGGCGGCCAGAAATCCCACGGACGCGCCGACCGCGAGACCGCCGATGAACGCGCTGACGACCCTGGTGCGCACCTGGATCAACGGGATCGCACCTGGGGGTCTGCCCTGACCGATTCGTACGCGAACGCGTAACGGGGCCGGGGTGGCTATCCGAAAGCGACGCAGGAGGCCGTACGCCAACCCCAGCAGCGGTCCTGCCGCCGCGTCGAAGAGTCCGTTGACAAGCATTCTGCTGAAAGGCTCGCCCTGTATGACCATGAACAGGGGAACACCAATGACGATCGCGACCAGCATGATGGTGAACGTGGATACGAGCCCGACGATGATCGCACGTGACCAGATGGGTACGGCACTGCCGATCGCCCACCACGCGATGCCGGACTCCCGCCGCGTGCTGCCGTGCCGAGCGAGGTAGCCGAGCCACCGCAGAACCTTGTCCGGGTCCCAGTTCTGGTCACGGCCGTGCGCCCCGGGCGGTGACTGATCCAGGTACTTGGTCGGCACATAGCTGCTGACCAGATGCTCCTCGATGTCCGCGGCCTCGGGAAACCTGCTGGTGTCCAGGAGATCCGCCGGTTCGCGGCCAGGGGTGTCGCTGTAGATGGTGCGCGCGAGGGAGACCATCAATGGCGTGCTCAGCGCCATGGTGACGTTGTTGGCGGCGCGGTCGGGGTTGTCCGCCGTCAGTTTGGCGATCACCGGATGCCACACGGTCTCCGAATCGGCCTTCTCCGGCGTGGCGCGTGTCAGGTAGCGGGCGACGTCGGTCGCGGTCAGGGTTTCGAGTCGGACGACTGCGGCGGCGGTGAGCACATCGGTGGTTCTGACGGCGTTCTCGTACTCGGTGGCACGACTGGTCAACACCGCCGGGAGTTGGGCTCGGTTGAGCGCCTGTAGCGCTGGGCCCCTCAGTTTCGGGGCGAGCTCGTCGAATCCGTCGAGGACGGGAAGTATCGCGTCGGTCTTGACCAGGGCGGTGGACAGTGTCAGGCCACCGGAGGTGGTTCTGGCGAGGCCGGGGTGGTCACGGATCAGCAGGCCGCTGAGCCAGTCGCGGAACTGCATGCGGGTGGGATCCCAGGACGCGATGCTGACCGTCACGGGAACTGGCTGTGACCGCTCGCGGTTTTCGAGCAGATCCAGTGTCAAGCGGATGGCCAGCATTGTCTTGCCGGAACCCGCGTCGCCGAGCACCACCAGCCTGCCGGAGGGCAGTCTTCGGTAGAACGCGGCGATCTGCTTGAACTCACCGGCCAGGGCGACCTGGTTCGCGCGTCCGCCGGTCGGTAGGTCGAGGATGTTGTCCTCGTGGTCGCTGAGTTCTCTGGAGACCTGCGTCCAGCGCACGGGCAGCGGGTACGGGTCGTGTACCTGCTGGTGTTCATACGCGTGCCGCAGGCGGATTCGCACCCCCATCGCGAGTTCCGCCGCGGCCAGGGCCAGATGATCCGGTCGCCGTGGTCGCCGAGCCGCGACGGGGGCGTCGTCGGCGGGGTCTTCCGACTCCCGGCCGGAGGCGAGCGCGAAGAGATCCCGCTGCTCGTCCGCCGACAGTGCCAGTGCTTCCGCGAGCCGCTTCACGGTGGCGGTCTGCGGATTTGTGCGCTCATCGCGTTCGAAACGACGGATCGTGCGAACGCTGATGCCCGAGTGGTGGGCCAGGTCTTCCTGGGTCATCCCGGCACGGTCCCGGAGCTCGCGCAGCCGCTCCCGGAACGTGCCTGCCACGGTCGCGCCCTCCCGCTGACGATCTTCGCATTAGACCTTATCGGCCTCACCGGCCACGGATGGCCGGGGACGTGGCCGGTTCGTGACCTGGTCGTATGCGTGGCCGATCGTCAGATTGGTCGGAGTCGACGAACAGCGAAATCGAGGAGGCCACGTCATGAAGTGCCGCAAGATCGGATGCGATCGTCCGCTCATGACATGTCATGCCCGCCGGAGAAGCGGCTGCGTGATCACCCCCCACAGCACGGCGAGCACGGGGCCGCCGGAAGGCTTCTGGACGCGCATCGGGGCCGTTGCCGGGGTCATCAGTGTCCTCATCACTGTCGGGGTCACCCAATGCTCCCCGCCATCTACCGAAGAGTTCGCCGCCCCAACGGAGGTCATGTCCACGCCATCGACTTCCGCCGCTCCGACGACTCCGCCCGACCCGCGCGTTCCGACAGGGGCGCACCTGTGCATCAAAACCGTTGACAATTGAGTGGGGTACGCGCGGGTCGCCTACAAGCCCAGCGGGGATGGCAAAGTCGGCGAAGTGCGGATCGGCAAGCAGGATCTGGCCGCAGACGTGGGCACCTCATCTAGCGGCTAGCTCGGGCTGTACCTGCGGCCGCATGCTGCTCACAGCAGCATTTGAGTGCGGGCGACTGCGATCCACATACCCCTTTGGGGATTGCCACTCCTTCGAGTGAAGACAAAAGCCAGCAGAGTGTGACAAGGTCAGATCGCTTATATACACGCACTTCGCGCATATACCGCTCATCGCCCGTGAGATGCCGCTGAGCTATCTGCTCTGCAAAGTGGCAATCCCGGTCTGGCTTTGTGTAAAGGATTGGGCTTGACCCGCTTTGACGGACATCCGAGATCAGGGGACGCATGTCCCCGAAGGGATGTCCCATCATGGAACCCATGGGCAGCAAGAAGCGGCGACCTCGTCGGTCGTTCACCCCGGAGTTCAA
>JALZNB010000535.1 GCA_030857905.1 Actinomycetota bacterium | reverse complement strand
GTGAACTGGTGCGCGCCGCCGCCCCCGAGCGGCGGGGCGCGCACATCGGGATTGTCGACGGCGATCCGCACCGGCTGGCCGAGGGGCTCGCCGCGCGGAACGTCGTGGTGAGCCCGCGCGGGGACGTCGCCCGCGTGTCCTTCCACCACTACAGCGACGCGAGCGACGTGGAAGCGCTGTGCCGGGCGATCGCCGAGCACCGAGCCGCGACAGGACGCCGCGGCAGTCGCAACGAATTAGAGCCGAGCGGTGGTAGTCATGTCTACAGCTGAATTGACCTCGTGGCTTCAGCAGCGCGACCCGAAGACCTTCCCCTACGACGCGGTGGTGTGCGAGTACCGCTCGGTGGGCAAGCACTTCGTCTCGGCGGAGCTGCTCGACCTGCTGTCGGAGGTGCGCGCGCTGCTGCCCGGTATGCGGGGGCCCTGGCCCGCGGTGCAGACGCTGGCCGCGTTCCTGCGCACCGCGCTGGACAAACCGGACGGCCGCTACGACTACCCGACCTACCTCGCGCTGGCGGTGCTGCAACTGCCCACCGCGGACGACCCGGTGGAGCAGGCGCCCTTCGCCCGCTCCCGGTGCGACCGGATGTCCGTACAGCTCATGTCCGACATGTTCGGCTTCGAGCTGGCCGCGCTCGACGGCCGCACGACGATGCTGCCGAACATGCGCCCCGAACCGGCGCTGGCAGTCAAGCGCTTCCGGCTCGGCGCGCGGGCCGTCCGCCCCGCGCTGGCCCGGCTGTCGCTGGACACCGGGCTCACCGCGACCGAGTCGACCGACCTGGCCAGGCAGGTCTGCGCGGTGGTGCGCGCCGACATGTCCGTCAGCGAGCGCCTCGCGCTGGACCTGAGCGTCCTGCCCGTCTACACCGCGCACGACGAGTACATGTTCCTGCGGGTGCTCCAGCTCTTCGAGACCGCGTTCTCGTTGCTGGCGGTGCAGTTGCGCGGCATCCTGGCCGCCCTGGCCGAGCGCGAGGTGGACCGCGCGGTGCACTTCCTGGCCAACTCCGAGGCCGCGCTGCGCGAATCGGCGCCGCTGTTCTCGATGCTGGCGACGATGCAGGTCGAGGCGTTCCGCACCTTCCGCGCCTTCACCGAGGGCGCGAGCGCCATCCAGTCCCGCAACTACAAGATCGTCGAGTCGCTGTGCCGGACGCCGGACGAGTCCCGGTCGGAATCCGCCGCGTACCTGTCGGTGCCGGAGGTGCGCGCCCGGGTGCTGGCCGGGCAGCAGACCCTCGACGACGCCCACCACGAGATCCGCGCGTCCGGGGATGTCCCCGACGAGCAGCTCGACTACCTGGCCGAGGCGATGCGCGGGTTCGCCAGGGCGATGATGCGGTGGCGGCAGACCCACTACCGCATCGCCGTGCGGATGCTCGGCGAAGGACCCGGGACCGGCTACACAGAGGGCACGCCCTACCTTGCCTCCGTGCGCAACATCCCGGTGTTCAACTCGGTCGACGTGACCGATGTGACCGAAGAGACTGACGCGACCTTCGGCCAGGGGGCCGACGAGACGGCGGGTACCCGATGACCAGCTCACTGATTCCCGTCGGCATCGTCGGCGCGGGCCCCGTCGGGCTCGTCGCCGCGCTGCGCCTGGCGGACCTCGGCGTGCCCAGCGTGTTGCTGGAGGCCAACCCCGAGCTGCTCAAGCAGGGCTCGAAGGCGTGCCTGATCCAAGGCGACGTGCTTGACGTGCTGGACAAGTTCGGCTGCGCCGAGATCATCGCCGAGGAGGGAATCACCTGGACCGTCGCCCGCACCTACGTGCGCAACCAGGAGATCCGCGCCGCGGAGTACCCGCGCCCGCCGGGCTTCGGGCCGTTTGTCAACATCTCTCAGCACCGCATCGAGCAGGTGCTCGTCGCCGCGGCCGAGGCGCACCCGCTGTGCGAGATCCGCTGGGACCACCGGGTGACCGGGCTGAGCCAGGACCAGGACTCGGTGACGGTGCGGGTGCTGACCGCCGAGGGTGAGCAGGACCTGGAGTTCGGTCACCTCATCGCCTGCGACGGCGTGCGCAGCCGGGTGCGCGAGCTGGTCGGCGTCGAGTGGACCGGCTACACCCACCAGGACCGCTTCCTCATCACCGACATCAAGGCGAAGTTGCCGCTGAGCAAGGAGCGGCACTTCCACTACGACCCGTCGTTCAACCCCGGCCGCCAGCTCGTCATGCACCCGCAGCCCGACGACATCTGGCGCATCGACTGGCAGCTCCCGCCGGACGCCGACGTGGAGGGCGAGCGCGCCAGCGGCCAGTTCGACCGCCGGGTCAGGTCCGTCATCGGCGACGTGCCCTACGAGATCGACTGGGTGAGCACCTACCGCTTCCACCAGCGCGTGGTCGAACGGCTGCGGGTGGACCGCGTGCTGTTCGCGGGCGACGCGGCGCACGCCCTGCCGC
>JALZNB010000530.1 GCA_030857905.1 Actinomycetota bacterium | reverse complement strand
TCTCCGTACTGGCCGCTGTCGGCGCACCCGACCCCGAACGACAGGGTCGCGCCATGGTGGCCTTCGTCGACGGGTTGATGTTCGATCAGATCGCGGGCGCCGGTGCCCGGACATTGGACACGACCGCGGTGCGGCAGTCGATGCGAGACCTGCTGCGAGCCATTCTGGATTCACCCCGCTGACCGACTCCCGGGTACGGCGGCCCGACTCCACCGCATCCACGACCACGGCAGTTCCAGTTTGTCCACTGTGGACACTTCGATTGGCGTGAGGTCACCGATGGGCGCGGCCTCGGCGTGCCTGGCGAAGACCGTGTCGACGTACCGGTGTCCTGTGTCCGGCGCGAGGAACAGCACTGTCCGGTGCGGATGAAGCCGACGATGCCATCTGGCGGTCAAGTACGCGGCACCGGTGGAAAGCCCCGCGAAGACGGCGTGCTCGCGCAGCAGATCGATGCTGCCGGAGAGCGCGGCGGTGAAGCCGACCCAGTGGACGGTGTCGTAGAGGGCGTGGGAGACATTGTCGAAGGGAATGGAACTGCCGATGCCCGCGATGATGATCTCCGGGTCGGTGACGTGCTCACTGCCGAAGGTGACACTGCCGAACGGCTGGACACCGACCAGTTCGACCTCGGGCGACCGCTGCCGGAGGAAGGTCGCGATCGACCCGGTCGACGCGCCGGAGCCGACGCCCCCGACGACGGTCAGGTTGGTCGTGTCCAGGTCCCGCTCGATCTGTGCGACGACCGAGCGGTAGCCGAGGTAATGGATGTTGTCGTGGTACTGGCGCATCCAGTGGTAACCCGGGTTGGCGTCCAGGATCTCCCGCACCCTGCGCACCCGCCTGCTTTGATCGAGCTTGAGATCCGTGGACGGCGCCATCTGTTCCAGGTGCGCGCCGAGGATCGCCAACTGGGTCCGGGTCGTGGGGTCGACCGTGGTCGACCCCACGATGTGACAACGTAAGCCGAACCGGTGACAGGCCAACGCGAGCGCGTAGGCGTAGATCCCGCTGGAGCTGTCGAGCAGGGTGTCACCGGGGCGCACCACTCCCCGATCGAGCAAGTGGCGCACGGCGGCGAGCGCCGAGAGCACCTTCATCGTCTCAAAGCGCAGGCAGATGAGGCCATCGTCGACCCGGACCAGGTCTGGTCGGCCGATCGAGTCCGCGATGTGGTCGTCCATGGTCGGGCTCCTTGCCACCAGAGGGAATTGCGCCGGGACGACCGCTCGGGGAGTGCGTGCGGAACAACCGGCTGACCGCGATGCCCGCGTCGTTCAGCGCCCGCACGCACCGCCGCAGTCTGCGCGGCAGGTCGTGGGCCCTCGGGTCGAACAGCAGACCCGCGACGTTGCCGCTGTGCGCGACCTGCACACCCACCCCGCCCGCCAGCGCGGCGATGTCGATCAACGTGTCGAGTTCGTCCTTGCCGAGGACGCGTTGGTGCCTGCGGGCGCTTTCGGTGCTCACCTGACCGAGCAACTCGACGTCCCCGGTCGTGATCGCCTGCCGCAAGGCGGCCCGCAACATCGCGAAGCCCCGCACGTCTTCGTCGCGGTAGACATCGGCCGGGACGTCGACAGTCTCGACCGGTTTCGCCCCACCGGTCGTACACCCGACAACCACGGTGGACGGGAGCGTGTCGCCGAGAACCTCAAGCACCCGCCCTTGCCGCTGCGCGAACAGCAAGGGCCGACTGTCGAGCATCAACGGGTCGGACGCCTGCTCGGCCGCGACGGCGAGTCGTGCGATCACCAGTGATGGCAACTCGATGTCGAAACTGGCCGCGACCGCCCGAATTGTCGCGATCACGTCGCTGCTGGAGGACCCCATGCCCAGCCCCACCGGAATGTCGCTGACCAACCGAAGTCTGCCGCCGCAGGCCGGACCACCTGCCAGCGCGGCACACTCGCGGACAGCCAACGTGGCCGCGAGCACCGCCTTCGTCTTGTCGCCCGGCTCGACGGCGATCAGCTCCGACGGCGCGTGCGGCCACGGGACGAACTCGGCGTGGGTACCGATCCCGGCGATGGGCAAGGTCACCAGCCCCAGACAGGGTTGGCCCGTCTCGTCAAGGAAAGCGCCCTGCAGGATCTCGCCGTGGTGACCGCCCGCGTGACCGTGACCGCACCGCAGTCGAGCTCGGGTGGCCGCCGCGCGCGTTGTCACGACGGGTTCGCGGCGCGGTACCGGTAGAGAACTGTCGGCTCGGCGCTGAACTGGGAGAACGGGAACGGCTCCGCGGAGAGCGCGGTGACACCCGAGGGGAGGAACG
>JALZNB010000525.1 GCA_030857905.1 Actinomycetota bacterium | reverse complement strand
GTGTCCGCCTTCCAGGGCCTGACCGGTGCTCGCCACGATCGCCGCGCTCTGCGCCGCCGCCGTTCCGGTGGCGGCCAGCGATGCGGTCACCCGCCTTGCCCGCGTGTCGAAGCCGTCCGCGCTGCGCCCGGACCAGCCACCGGTCGCGGTCTCCGCGGCCTGCCGATGGGTCTCGTTGTGATCGAGGATCTTGCGGCCGGTGACGGTCAGCGCCTGGCCCGCGCGCTGTACGTCGTCAGCCTTGCCCGCCAGCCGGTCGCGGTGCTCGATCATGTGCTCGGCGAAGTGCTGCGCGACCTTCCTGGTGTCCATCGTCTAGCCCAGGATCTTCATCAGGTCGGCGGCGATCTCGTTGTCCTCACGCCGATAGGCGCCCGCTGTGCGGGACACCGCGCGGCTGAGCTTGTCGGCGTTGTCCGCGACCGCGCCGACCTGGTGCTCCAACGCCTTGGTGAAGCTGTTCAGTGCCGCCGCGAAGCCCGACTCTTTGCCGATCCGCCCGAACCCGTCCTCGGCGATGCCGTCCACGGCACCCAGCCGTTTGCGGTCGATTCGACGCAGGTCGTCGGCCATGGCGCCGGTCTCACGGGCGTAGTGCCGCAGCGCGTCGGTGTCGACCCCGAACCCGGTGCCCGACCTGCCCAGTTCCCGGCCGATCGACGTGATCAGCTCCTGCTCGTCCATGCCGCAACCATCGGGTACTGTCCCGATCCCCGCGACGGTCGCTGCACGGGCCGTCACATGGGCTGCACAGCCGGGCTATCGATAGATCGCGGCGATCTCGTCGGCGTAGGACTTGGCGACGACGTCGCGGCGCACCTTCATACTCGGCGTCAACTCCCCGGCCGCCTCGGTGAAGTCGTGGGGCAGGATCACGAACTCGCGGATCGACTCGGCTCGCGACACCATCCGGTTGGCCGAGTCGATCGCGTCCTGGATTTCCGCGCGCAGTGTCGGGTCGCGAACCAGGTTCGCCGCAGCCGTCGACTTGCCGCGTTTGGCCGCCCACCTGGGCAGGAAGTCCTCGTCGAGGGTGACCAGCGCGGCGATGAACGGCTGCCGGTCGCCCAGGATCACGCACTGACTGACCAGCGGGTGCCTGCGCACACCGTCTTCGAGTACCGCCGGGGCGACGTTCTTGCCACCCGCGGTCACGATGATCTCCTTCTTGCGTCCGGTGATCCGCAGATAGCCGTCGGCGTCGATGGTGCCGAGGTCTCCGGTGCGGAACCACCCGTCGTCGAGGACATCGGCCGTGCTTTCCGCGTTGCGCCAGTAGCCGTTGAAGACCATCTCGCCGCGCACACTGATCTCACCGTCGTCGGCGATGCGCACGCTCGCCCCCGCCACCGGCCGCCCGACGGTGCCCACCCGAAACGCGTTCTCGGTGTTCACGCAGATCGCCGCCGACGTCTCGGTCAGGCCGTAGCCCTCGTAGACCGGCACCCCGACGCCACGGAAGAAGTGCGCCAGGTGCTCGCCCAGCGGAGCGCTGCCGGAGATCGCGGCGACACACCGGCCGCCGAGCACGCCGCGCAACCGGGTGTAGACCACCGCGTTCGCCGCCGCGTGTCGCGCCCGCAGGCTCACCGACGGACCCCCGCCGCTCAGTGCCGTGCTGTACTCGATCGGCAGTGTCTCGGTGGCGTCGAAGATCCGGCCCTTGCCGTCGCTGTGTGCCCTCTGCTTGGCGCTGTTGTAAATCTTCTCGAACACCCTCGGCACCGCGACGACGAATGTCGGACGGAACGTGGCCAGGTCCGAGACCAGGTTCCGCACATCGGGCAGATGGCCGAGGGTCACCCGCGAGTACACGCAGCACAGCGCGATGGCTCTGGCGAACACGTGCGCCAGCGGCAGGAACACCAGCATCGAGTTGCCCGGCCGCATCAGTGTGGGAAACGCGGCGATGTCGGCGCGGATCTCGGCGAGCAGGTTGCGGTGCGTCAGCTCGACACCTTTGGGGCGACCTGTGGTGCCCGAGGTGTAGACCAGCGTTGCCACATCGCACGAGCGCACGGCGAGCCTGCGCTCGTGCACCTCCCGGTCGCTCACCGTCGCCCCGACCGCCGTCAGCTCGTCGACGGCGGCGGCCGTGCCGGGTGTCTCGGGGGTGATGTCGAGCTGCCACACCCCGACGACCTCGGTGGACCGGTCGACCACGCCTTCCACGGTCCGCCGGTGCTCGTCGGTCTCCACCACGACGGCCTTCGCGCCGGAGTCGGCGAGTATCCACGCCACCTGTTCGGGCGCCGAGGTCTCGTACACCGGGACCGTCACCGCGCCCACGGTCCAGATCGCGAAGTCGATCAACGTCCACTCGTAGCGGGTCCTGGCCAGCAGCGCGATCCGGTCGCCGTCGCCGACGCCGGCCGCGATGAACCCCTTGGCGATGGCGAGCACGTGCGCGGCGAAATCCTTGGTGGTGACATCGATCCAGGACCCGTCGACCCGCCTGCGGAAGGCGATCGCCTCGGCGAAGCGCTCGGCGTTCGCCCACACCATGTCGGTCAGACTCTCTTCGTCGGACACCCTGCCGACCGCGGCCACACCGAACTCCCGCACGTACACCCTCCCTGGTCAGACAACTCCCCGCAGCGACGCTAGCCCCCGCCGCGGCACTCGCGCGCGTCGCCCTGAGCGCTCGTGCCATGCTGCGGTGCATGTCCCAGGTTGATGTCGTGGACGAGATATTCATCGTCGCGCCGCCCACTGTCATCGCCGCCGCGTTCGCGGACCCGGCGGCGTGGCGGGCCTATTGGCCTGACTTGCTCCTCGACGTCTACGCCGACCGAGGTGACGAGGGCCTGCGGTGGACCGTGCGTGGTGCGCTGGTCGGCACCATGGAGATCTGGCTTGAGCCCGTGCTCGACGGCACGCTCGTCCACTACTTCCTGCGCGCGGACCTGCCCGGTGCCGACGCGCGAACGCTGCGCAAGGAGCAGACCCGCCGCCAATTGGCCGCGAAGGCCGTCGGCTTTCGGCTCAAGGGCGTCCTGGAGGACGGGCGAGCCCCCGGGGTCGCCCCGGCGCCCGCGTAACCTCGACCTGTGCGGGTTCATGTGGTGTCGGACGTTCATGGCAACGCCGAGGCACTGGCCCGTGCCGGGGACGGGGCCGACGCGCTCGTCGTGCTCGGCGACCTGATCGACTTCGTCGACTACCACGACCACGAGCGCGGCATCATGGGCAGCGTGTTCGGCCCGGACAAGGTCGCCGTGTTCGCGAAGCTCCGCCGTGACCAGCTCCACGGTGAGGCCGCCGCCTACGCCCGCGGGCTGTGGGCGGACCTGCCGGACGCGCGGAGCGTCGTCGACGAGGCAGTGCGGGCCCAGTACAAGGAGTTGTTCGGTGTCCTGTCCGGGCTGTCGGTGCCGACCTACGCGACGCCGGGCAACGTCGACGTTCCCGCGCTGTGGCCGGAGTTCGCGGGCGATGGCCTGCACATGCTCGACGGCGACATGGTCGAGCTCGGGGGCCTGCGGTTCGGGTTCGTCGGCGGCGCGCTGCTGCCCCCGGGCGCGGTGATCCGGCCCAACGCGGTGTTCCGGCCTTATCTGCGCACCCCGGAAGACTTCGCCGCGTCCGTCGCGGCGCTGTCCGATGTCGACGTGCTGTGCTCCCACGTACCGCCCGATCTGCCGGAGCTGACCTATGACGTACTGGCCCGCCGAGCCGAGGTCGGGTCGGCCGCGCTGCTGGACCTGATCCGGGCCCAATCGCCGCGCTGGGCGTTGTTCGGGCACGTGCACCAGCCGCTGGCGCCTCGGATGCGGGTCGGACGCACCGAGTGCGTCAACGTGGGGCACTTCCAGCGCACCCGGTGGCCCTACGTCCTTGAGCTGCCGACCGGGTAGTTTCCCCGGCTTGACCGACGAGTCCACCCGGTCCATCGGCTCGCCGACCGGGTAGCCTCCCGAGCATGGCCGACGAGTCCACCCAGTCCATCGTCGTCGAGGCACCTGCCGAGCGGATCATGGCGGTCATCGCGGACTTCCCTGCGTACTCCGAGTGGGCGAAAGCGTTCAAGCGGGCCGAGGTGCTGTCCCGCGACGCCGACGGCCGCGCCGAGCAGGTCGCCTTCACCCTCGACGCCGGCCCGTTCCAGGACACCTACACCCTGGGCTACACCTGGGCCGCCGACGGTCTCACCGTCGACTGGAACCTGGTCAAGGGTCAGATGCAGCGCTCGCAGCGGGGCCGCTACGCGCTGACGCCCGACGGCGACCGGACCACGGTCACCTACACGCTGTCCGTGCAGCTCGTGGTGCCGATGATCGGCCTGTTCCGGCGCAAGGCCGAAAAGGTGATCATGGATACCGCGCTCAAGGAACTCAAGCGTCACGTCGAGCGGGGCTAGGCCGTGACCCACGACGTCGACCCGAGGTACTAATCCCCGGTGCGAATCCTGCTCTTCACCGGCAAGGGCGGGGTGGGCAAGACCACCCTCGCCGCGTCGACCGCCGCCCGCCTCGCCGCCTCCGGCCGCAAGACCCTCGTGGTGTCGACTGATCCGGCTCACTCGCTGGCCGACGCGTTCGGCACCACGCTGACCGACGATCCGTCCGAAGTGGACGCGGGTCTGTTCGCCGCGCACGTGGACGCCCGAGGTCTGGTCGACCGGTCCTGGCCGGATCTGCGGGAGCGGCTGCGCGGGCTCTTCGCGGGCGTCGGACTCGACGCGCTCGATGCCGAGGAACTTACCGTCGTGCCCGGTGTCGACGAGGTGCTGGCACTCTCCGAGGTCGTCCGCCTGGCCGAGTCCGGGTCGTGGGACGTGGTGGTCGTCGACTGTGGACCGACCGCCGAGACGTTGCGCCTGCTGGCGTTGCCCGAGGCGATCGGCGGCTATCTCGACCGGGTCCGGCTGTTCCCGGGAGTGCGGGCCGCCGCCGACGCGGTGACCGCACTCGGTGAGCACGTGCGCGGACTGCGGTCTTCGCTGACCGACCCGGCGACCACGAGTGTCCGGTTGGTTCTGACACCCGAGCGGTTGGTGATCGCCGAGACACGGCGGACGTTGACCGCGTTGGCACTGCGTGGTGTGCACGTCGACGGCCTTGTCGTCAACCGGTTGGTGCCCAAGGTGAAACGGTGGCAGGGGCCCGCGGGCGACTGGCTGCGCACCCGGCGATCCGAACAGGACGCCGTGCTGTCCGAATTGGACAGGTCGACTCCGTTGCCGGTCCGGCTGGTCGAACACCGGGCGGTCGAACCGGTTGGCGTCGTCGCGTTGCTCGCCGTCGCCGACGAACTGTATGGCGACATCGACCCGCTCGACGGTTTCCGCGCGCCTGGCACCCCGTTGTTGTCGGCGACGGCTGACGGAGACGACTATCTCCTCACGGTCGCGCTGCCGCTGACCGACACCACCGACCTCGGTCTCGCCCGGGTGGGTGACGACCTGTCGGTCACCGTCGACGGCGTGCGCAGGCTTGTCGCCCTGCCGCTTATGCTGCGGCGCTATACCGTGATTGACGCCGAGTCGGACGACACGGGATTGGTGCTGCGCTTCGCGCTCGACCGGAAGGACCGCCCGTGAGCCGGGAACCGGGAAGCAGGCTCGCCGACGAGCTGACGCTGTTGCTCGCCGCGGTCGCCGAACGCGCGGGGCCGTGGCTCGACAGGGTGGCGTTCAGCGGTCACGGTGAGCACGAGACGCCGTCGCCCTGCCAGTGGTGCCCGGTGTGCTCGCTGATCGCGGTGCTGCGCGGCGAACCCTCGGAGCTGGCGGCGGCCGGACTGGACCGGGTGGCCGACATCGTCGCCCTGCTGCGCGCCGTCCTCGCCGATCGCTGGGAGCCGGGCGAGCCGCACATGCCCGGGTTCCGGCCGGACCCACCGCAGGACTCCGACCCGCAGGCGTCGCCGCGGGTACAGCGAATTCCGGTGCGGCGCAAGGGAAACCCGGTGGTCGCCGAGTGATCGCGATCGGTGTCGACGTCGGCGGCACCAGTGTCAGGGCCGGGGTGGTCGACGCGCACGGCACCGTGCTCGACACCGCCCGCGGCTCCACCCCCACGGGTGAGGACGAGCTGGAAGACGTCATCTGTTCGGTGGTCGGCTCCCTCGCCGCCCGCTACGAGGTCCGCGCGGTCGGCCTCGCCGTCGCCGGATTCATCGCCAACGACCGGCGCTCGGTGATGTTCGCCCCGCACCTGGCCTGGCGCGCGGCCCCGGTCGCGGACCGTATCGCCGGACGGCTCGGCCTGCCGGTGGTGCTCGAACACGACGCCAACGCCGCCGCGCTGGCCGAATACCGCTTCGGCGCGTTGCGCGGTGCCCGCGTCGGTCTGCTGATCGCCATCGGCACCGGCATCGGCGGCGCGCTGATGCTCGACGGCACGCTGTTTCGCGGCGCGCACGGCGTCGCCCCCGAACTCGGGCATCTGCGGCTGGTCCCCGGCGGACGGCCGTGTGGATGCGGCAAGTCCGGCTGCTGGGAGCGCTACTGCAGCGGCACCGCGTTGAGCACCACCGCCCTCAACCTGCTGGCCAAGCATTCCGGCCGGTCGACGGTGCTGGCGCGGGAAGCCGCCCGCGATCCGCGCGCGCTGACCGGCCGCACGGTGGCCGCCGCCGCCCGTGACGGTGACCCGGTCGCGCGGTTGGCCATGGCGGAACTGGCGCGGTGGCTCGGTGAGGGTCTCGCTCTCGTCGCCGACGTCTACGACCCGGAACTCGTGGTGATCGCGGGTGGGGTGTCCGAGTCGAGCCCGCTGTTCCTCGACGAGGCCAGGGGGCACTACAAGACGATGATCACCGGCGTGGGTCACCGGCCGCTGGCGCGGATCAGGACCGCGCACCGCGGCGACGACGCCGGTCTGGTCGGCGCGGCGACGCTGGCGGCCGACCTGCACGGCTGAGCCAGGAGCCGAGTCAGAGTTCCCGCGGTCATATATGCCAGCTATTGACCATGACGCACGTCATATGTGACCTGATGCGAAATCCTCGCATTCCGTGGTCGTTCATCGAATTGTGCGACTACTCAGGTGTGTAGTCGGCACGACTGCGCGGGAACGCAGTAGAGGATGATCACCGGTGCGATTACAGTGAACCGGGACGGGCAACTGGGGTGTTGCATGGCGCGCGACGATGTGCGCCGCTCGCTGGGGTGAATAGATCGACTTCTGGTATCGAGTCACGTTTCCCCGAGGTTTCTGGAGGGTGACCACGTGGTCAATAACGCACAGTTTCAGCTGAATTCCTACCAGCGCGACGTCTGGGCGGCCGATTCGATCCTGCCGCAGTCGCCGCAATTCAACGGCGCCATCCACGAGCGACTTGTCGGGCCGGTCGACATCGCGGCGCTGCGCGCGTGCGTCGAGCGCGCCATCGAGGGCAACGACGCACTGGGAGTGCGCTTCGGCGAGCGTGACGGTCAACCGTTCCAGTGGCGTGAACGCGAGTCCGCCGTGGTGGAAGTGCTCGACTTCCGTGCCGAGCCCGATCCGGCCGGTGCCTGTGTCGCCTGGATGGAGCGGTCTTTCGGCGCCGCATTCCAGGCGCTCGGCGGCTGGCTGTATCAGGTCGGTCTCCTGCGCGAGAGCGATGACGTGCTCCATGTCCACCTGCGTGCCCATCACGTTGTCATGGACGGCTGGGCGCTCAACGAATTCAGTCGGCAGATTTTCGCCGACTACAACGAGGTGGTGGAGCGCGGTGTCGTCGTCGAGACGAATCCGCCGTCCTACCTCGAATTCGTCGATGATGATCAGAACTATCGCGCGTCGGCGGAGTACGAGCGTGACCGCGAGTTCTTCGCCTCGGAATTGACCGACATCGCGCCCGCGCTGTTCACGCGCACGGTCCCGACCGGAGAGCGTCGATTCGGCCGGACGACCTTTACCCTCGACGGCGCGCTGATCGACCGGGTGCTGGCGACCGGGAGTTCGCCGTTCGCCTTCATCGCGGCGACATTCGCCACCTATCTGTCGCGGATTCACCGCAGCGCCGAGGTGGTGCTGGGGGTTCCCATGCTCAACCGTCGGGGAAAGCGGACGCTGGAGACGTTGGGGCAGTTCGCCAACACGCTGCCGTTGCGCGTGCGGACCGATCGACAGCGCTCGATGACCGAGTTGGCCGCCGAAGTGCGGAACTCGACGAAAGCCTTGCGGCAGCATGAGCGTCTGGCGCTCGGCGACGTCCTGCGCGCCCTGCCCGCGAGCGACGCGGCGACGCGTCAACTGTTCGATGTGACCCTCTCGTACGTTCGCTTCCCGCGCCCGGCACCGATCGCGGGAGTGGAGCGGGAGACCGTGATCATGAGTAGGGGACACGACCAGGACGCGCTCTCGGTCGTGGTCCGAGCCTTCGAGGACGTCAGCGAGGTCTGTGTCGACCTCGAATACGCGCTCGACATCTTCGATGAGGACTTCGCCGTCAGCGCGGTCGGCGGGCACATCCGCACCCTGATCGAGCAGAGCCTTGACCAGCCGGGAAGGCCGGTCGAGGCGCTGCCCATGCTCACCGATGTCGAACGCGCCGACGCCGATGCCGTCGCGCGGGGGCCGCGGGTGGAGTTTCCGACGGAGACACTGCACGAGCTGATCGCTGGCCAAATCGCCCGCACCCCTGACCGGATGGCGGTGATCGGCGACGAGACGTTGATCGATTACGCGGAACTAGACGCCCGCGCCGATCGGGTGGCCCGCGCGCTGCGCGCCGAGGGTGTTCGTCTCGGCGACCGAGTCGCCATCCTGCTTGAGCGTGGGCCGCACCTGGTGCCCGCGCTGCTGGGCACCCTCAGGGCCGGTGGCGCGTACGTCCCCGTCGACCCCGGCTATCCCGAGGCGCGTGTCCGGTTCCTGCTTGAGGACAGCGGCGCCAAAGTCGTGCTCAGCGCCACCGAGGTTCCCGGTGTGCCGGTACTCCGTGTGGACAACCTGCCGGACGCTCCCGAGGCGGCCGTGGCGGTGGGCCAGCGCGATCTCGCGTACATGATCTACACCTCGGGGTCGACCGGAAATCCCAAGGGCGTCATGGTCGAGCACGGGTCTGTGGTGAACCGGCTGGCCTGGATGCAACGCCGGTACCCGATCGGGCCGGACGACGTCATCCTGCAGAAGACGCCGATCTCCTTCGACGTGTCCGTGTGGGAACTGTTCTGGTGGGCCGTCGAGGGCGCCACGCTCGCGCTGCTTCCCTCGGGAGGCGAGAAAGACCCGCGCGAGATCCTGAGCACGATCGCGCGCACCGGGGTCACCGTGTCGCACTTCGTGCCGTCGATGCTCGGACCGTTCCTCGACCTGCTGGAGACCTCCCCGGAACTGGTGGCCGACGCGGCGAGCCTGCGCCTGGTCTTCAGTAGTGGGGAGGCGCTGCCGCCTGCCAGGGTGGAGCAGTTCAACCGGGTGTTCTCGTCGGCGAGACTGGTGAACCTGTACGGCCCCACCGAGGCTACCGTCGATGTGTCCTATTACGACTGTCCACAAGGGACAGACTCGGTGTCGAGGGTGCCGATCGGCAAGCCCATCGACAACACCCAACTGTATGTGCTGAGTACCGGCGGTCAGATCCAGCCCACCGGCGTGGCCGGTGAACTGTGCGTCGGTGGCGTCGGGGTCGCCAGGGGCTATCTCGACCGACCCGAACTCACCGCGGAGAAGTTCGTGGACGACCCGTTCACCCAGGGCGGGCGCCTGTACCGCACCGGCGATCTCGCCAGGACGCTGGCGGACGGCGACATCGAGTACCTGGGCCGCATCGACGGCCAGGTGAAGATCCGTGGCAACCGGGTCGAACTCGGTGAGGTGCGCAACGCGCTGGCCGCGGTCCCCCGGGTGCGCGACGCGATCGTGGTCGACCGGGAATCCGCCGCCCGCGGCACTTATCTGGTCGGCTACTACGTGGCCGACACCGAGATCGAATACCCGATGCTGCGCGGTCTGCTCGCCCAATCGCTGCCCGAGTTCATGATTCCGGCGCACTTCCTGCGCATCGACCGCATCCCGTTGACTCCCAACGGCAAAGCCGATCGCCGGGCCCTGCCGGACGCGGTCTCGTCGGTGATCGAGTCGGACACCCCGCGCACCGACGTCGAGGCGGCGCTGGCCGCCATCTGGGGGGACATCCTCGACGTGCCCTCGGTCGGCATCCACGACAACTACTTCGTGCTCGGCGGCGACTCCATCCTGATGCTGCGGATTCGGGCCGAGGGCGAGAAGCGGGGAATCCACTTCTCCCTCACCGATGTGATCCAGCGGCCGACGATCGCCGCGCTGGCGGCGGTCGCCGTCCTCGACCCCGGACACCGCACCCCGGAGTCGGTCGGGCCGTTCGAACTGATCTCCGCGGTGGACCGGGCGCGGCTCACCGGTGTGCGGGACGCGTTCCCGGTGAGCAGGCTGCAACTCGGTCTGCTCTTCCACAGCCGGGAAGACGAAGACTCCGCGGTGTACAAGGACGTTTTCCAGTACAGCATCGAGTTCGACTGGCATGAAGACGAATTCCGGCTCGCGTTCTCGAAACTGGTCGAGCGTCATCCGGTGTTGCGCTCGTCGTTCGACCTGGCGGGCAATTCGGAACCATTGCAGATCATCCACGACCACGCCGACGGCGGGCTCGACGTCGTCGATCTGCGCCAAGCACCGGAAGACGAAGCGGCAACGCTGATTCGTGCGCACATCGATGAGCGCCGGTTCCACCGATACGACTTCACCCAGGCCCCGCTCTACCACCTGCGGGTGCACGTGTGCGCCAACGGCATCGAGTTGGTGCTGAGCTTCCACCACGCGATTCTCGACGGCGGCAGCGTGGCGAACCTGATGCAGGAGCTGCTGCGCGACTACTGCCACGCCATCGGCATGCGGGTCGCCCCGGTTCCCGCGGGGGCACTGCCCTCGCCCGCCAACCATGTTCGCGAAGAGTTGCTGGCGTTGGACTCCGCGGCCGACCGCGACCACTGGCGACACACGCTGGACGGCGTCTCGCTGCCGCAGCTCGACGGGTTCCGCTCGTTCGAGCCACCGGCCAAGCCCGAGCACATCGTCTGCCCGGTCCTGATTCCGTCGGAGCTGGTTTCGGCGGTGCGGCGGTTCGCCCGTGCCCACGAGTTGCCCGTGAAGTCAGTCCTGTTCGCGGCCTACTGCCTGAGTATGCGGTCGCAGTTCGCCACCGACGACTTCGTGACCGGTCTGGTCACGCACGGCAGGCCGGAACAGCGTGACGCCGAACGCATCATCGGCCTGTTCCTGAACACCATGCCGATTCGGGTCGACACCGGGGGATTGAGCTGGCTCGACACCGCGCGGAGTCTGTTCGCCCAGGAACAGGGCAGCCATCCCCACCGGCGTTACCCGCTGAGCGCGGTCCAGGCGGACCAGGGCGGAGAACTGCACGTCGAGTCCGCGTTCAACTATGTCCACTTCCACGTGCTCAGTTCGGTGTTGGGGCTGCCCGGCGTGCGCTTGACCGGGTTCCGCACCTGGGAGGAGACGAACTTCAAGATCCTGGTCAACGCGATCGTCGACCCCGAGACCGGTGAGATTCAACTGCGGATCGACTACGACGGCCGCACTTTCATCCCGGCCCAGGCCGAGAACTTCGGCCGAACCTATGTCGAGGTACTCGGGCGGGTCGTGGACAATCCACATGAGACGGTGGACTTCGGCTTCCTGGCGCCGAAACAGGTGACGCAGGCCCACGGCATCGACCGTCAGACCGATGTGGTCAGGTTGTTCACTGAGCAGGCGGCTCGCGTCCCGGACGCGGATGCTCTCGCGTTCGACGCGGTCACGTGGACCTACCGGGAACTCGAACACCGCGCCGAGCGTGTCGCGGGCCATCTGCGGGCGGCGGGCGCGCGACCCGGCGATCGGGTCGGCATCGCCATGAACCGGTCGCCGGAGATGATCGCGGTCGTCCTCGGTATCGCGAAGGCGGGAGCGGCCTGCGTGCCGCTCGACACGAGTTATCCGGTCGAGCGGTTGGCCACGATGCTCCGCCAGTCGACGCCGGTGCGGGTGATCGCCCACCGCGAACACGCCCACCTGGTCGCCGATCCGGCCGTGCTGCTCGACGCCGAGTCGATCGTCGGGCGGGCACATCCCGACGGGGACCTGGTCCCCGCCGCGCCGATCAGTCTCGATCACACCGCGTACGTCCTGTTCACCTCGGGCTCGACCGGTGAACCCAAGGGCGTGGCGATGCCGCACCGGTCCCTGGCGAATCTCGTCGCCTGGCAGAACCGGATACCCAGTGGCGCTCTCGGCGGTACCACCCTGCAGTTCGCGCCGCTGAGCTTCGACGTCTCGTTCCAGGAAATCTTCGCCACCCTGTGCGGGGGCGGGACGCTGCGCCTGGTGTCGGAATCCCAGCGTCGGGACATGCCCGCTCTGCTGCGGCTGCTCGACACCGCGGAGGTCGAGCGGGTGTTCCTCCCGTACGTCGCCCTGCAACAACTCGCCGAGACCTCGGCCGCGTTGGGCCTGCGGCCCCGGAGTCTGCGTGTGGTGATCTCGTCGGGGGAGCAGCTCAGGGTCACCGACGAGATCCGCGGGCTGTGCGCGGCGTCGCCGGGGACGATCCTGGAGAACCAGTACGGTCCGACCGAGTCCCACGTGGTCACCAGCTTCTCGATGACCGGTGACCCGGCGCGTTTTCCCGCGCTCCCACCGATCGGTGCGCCGATCGACGGCGCGGAGGTTCACCTGCTCGACGAGCGGGGACGGCCGGTGCCCTCGGGTGTCAAGGGCGAGATCCACCTCGGTGGGGCGTGCCTCGCCGACGGTTACCTCGGCCGCCCGGACCTGACCGAGCAACGTTTCGTCCCACATCCCTTCACCGAGGGCGGCGTGCTCTACCGGACCGGCGACCTTGGCCTGTCCCTGCCGAACGGGCACATCGTGTGTGTCGGACGCGCGGACTCGCAGGTGAAGGTTCGGGGATATCGCGTCGAACCGGCCGAGGTGGAACTCGCGATCATCCGCGTCGGTACTCCCGGAGTCCGGGAAGCCGCCGTGGTGGCCCGCACCAGGGAGGGGATCGACACGTTCCTGGCCGCGTTCCTGGTCGGCGACGCCACGACGGTCGATCTCGACGAGGTTCGGATACAGTTGCGTAAGACGCTGCCCGACTATTTGGTGCCGTCGCACGTGCAATGGGTCGAGAGCCTGCCACTCACCCCCAGCGGGAAGCGCGACGACGCGAAACTGCGTCGGATGCCGATCACGGCGGCAGCGGCGTCCGAGGGCACCGCACCCCGCGACGACCTAGAACGCGCGCTGGCCGAGATCCTGACCGACCTGCTGCGACTGCCCACGGTCGGCGTGCACGACAACATCTTCGAGCTTGGTGCCAGTTCGCTGACCGCGATGCGACTGGTCGTGCTCATCGAGCAGCGCTACGGGATGAACATCCCGCTGTCCGGGTTCATCGCGGCACCGACAGTCGCCACTCTCGCCAAGCGGCTGCGGTCGAGCGCCGCGGTGTCCACATTCGACCCACTTGTTCCCATCCACCCACACGGCACCCAGGCCCCGATGTTCTTCGTGCATCCGATGGGCGGCAACGTGTTGTGCTACCTCGCGTTGGCCAAGCACCTGCCGGACGATCAGCCGTTCTACGCGTTGCAGGCCGCGGGCAGCGACGCGGGCACCGAACCGGTGGCCACGGTCGAGGGACTGGCACGGACCTACATCGACGCGATCAAGCGAGTACGACCGCACGGCCCCTACACCCTGGGGGGCTGGTCCTTCGGCGGGTTCGTCGCCTTCGAGATGGCACGTCAGTTGCGCGCCGCGGGCGACGAGGTCACCAACCTCTTCCTGCTTGACACGGTGGCACTGAATCACGGCGAGCGCACCAGGGCCACCGACGACGCCCTGCTCGGTTGGTTCTTCTGGGAACTGCTGTGGCTCGAACGCGGTGGCGATTCGCCGCTGAACGCGATCCCGGCGCACCTGGACTCGTTGGACGCCCGGTTCGACTTCATCGCCCAACAGGCCGTGGATCTCGGTGTGCTGCCGAAGAACAGCTCGGGGGCGATCGTGCGCAGGCTGTTCTCGGTGTACGCGACCAACTGGCAATCCGCACTCGACTACCGGCCGGGCGTGCTGGACATGGACTTCACCCTCATCCACGCGACCGAGCCGCTGCCGGGGGTGCTCGCCGCCATGCACTCGGCGGCGGGCAGCCAACACCGCGATCGGCAGAACGGTTGGGGAGAGACGACTTCCGGGCATCTGAACACCGTCGACGTCCCCGGTGATCACCTGAGCATCATGGAAGGGCCGCATGTTCGAGTGATCGCGGAAACGATCACCAACCTGGTCAGGGCCACGGGCACCGGGATCGCCTGAGCCACACCGTCCATTCCAGACGCGAGAACCGAAGGGAACCCTCGGCATGGGGAAGCAGAGCCCGAAGAAGGCCATAGTGATCGGCGCCGGTATCGGTGGCCTCACCACCGCGGTCACACTGCGGCGAGTCGGAATCGATGTGGAGGTCTACGAGCGGGCGCCGGAGTTGCTGGCCGCGGGTTCGGGTTTGTCGGTGATGAGCAACGCCATCTCCGCGCTGAACAGCGTCGACATCGACCTCGGCTTGGACAAGCGCGGGCAGGTCGTCGAGTCCTATGTGATCAGGACTGCGGAAGGCGAGGTCATCAGGGACCTGCCGTTCCCGGACGTGTGCCGCAGGCTCGGCACACCGAGCGTCTGCATCAGTCGGTCGGACCTCCAGGCCGCGCTGCTCGACGCCGGTGGCGACGTACCCATCCACCTGGGTCACGCGATGACGGGATTCGAGCACGACGACGACGGCGTCCGGGTCGAGTTCGAGGGTGGTCGCGCCGCCAGCGGCGATGTCCTGATCGGTGCGGACGGCTTCCGGTCCGCGGTTCGGCGCCAGTTGGTGGGAATCGACGACGCGCGGGACAGCGGATACGTGTGCTGGCTGGGAATCGTCCCGTTCGCCCATCCGAAGTTCCCCACCGGGTGCGTCGGACATTACTGGGGCAGCGGGCAACGCTTCGGTCTCATCGACATCGGCCACGGTCGGGCCTATTGGTGGGGAACCAAGAACATGCCCGCCGAGGAGTCCGCGCAGTGGCGTGGCGGCAAGGCCGACGTGCTGCACGCCTACGACGGGTGGGCCGATGAGGTGCGGGCCGTCATCGAGGCGACGCCAGAAGCCGACATCCTCGCCATGCCGTCGCGGGACCGTCCGTTCCTGGAGCAGTGGGGGACCGGGCCGGTGACTTTGCTCGGTGACGCGGCGCATCCGATGCTCACCAGTCTCGGGCAGGGTGCGGCGATGGCCATCGAGGACGCTGTCGTGCTGGCGACGAGCCTCGCCGAGGCGACAGATCCGCGGCAGGGTCTTCGAGACTACGAGAACCAGCGTCGGGAACGCACCCGACAGATGGTCGCCAACTCGCGTGAGGTGAGCGACTTCGAGCAGTGGGAAAGCCCGCTGTACCGAGCCATGCGCGACACCTACTTCCGGTTCGTCCCGCAGACGGTGCTCGAAGCGCAGAGCGAACTCGCCCTTACCTTTCCGCGCACCGCAGCATAGGAGGATCACGTGTTCGGTCCATCCACAGTAGACCCGAGTGGCCGTGCGGTCCTGGTCACCGGAGCGTCGTCCGGCCTGGGGCGTGAGACGGTGTCGAGCCTGCGGCAAGCGGGTTTCCAGGTCTTCGCCGCAGTGCGCAAGCACGAGGACGCCGAGCGGCTCATCGCCGAGACTGGCAGCACGCCGCTGCTGCTCGACGTCACCGACAGGGACTCCATTCGGGAGGCCGCCGCGCGGATCACCGACAGTGTCGGCGAACGCGGACTCTGGGGGCTGGTGAACAACGCGGGCATCTGCGTCTCGGCTCCACTGGAATGTGTGTCGCCGGAGCAGCTTCGCAGGCAACTCGACGTCAACGTGGTCGGTCAGCTCGACGTGACGCAGCACGTCCTGCCGTTGTTGCGGACGGCACGCGGGCGGATCGTCAACGTCACCTCGGGTGTGGGCAGCGTGGCCGTTCCGTTCCTCGGCGCGTACGCGGCGGCCCAGTTCGCCAAGGAGGGCATGTCCGACGCGTTGCGACGCGAGTTGCGGCCACTGGGCGTCGATGTGTCCGTGGTGCGGCCGGGGTCGATCATGACGCCGATCTGGGGCAAGATCGCCGAATCCGGCGACCGCGTCTTCGATCGGGTGCCCAGCGGGGTCGCGGGTCTCTACCGCGAGCAGTTCCTGCGATTCCTCAAGATGAACGAGGAGCAGGCCGCGGCAAGCAAGACCACGCCCGCCGACTTCGCCAGGACAGTCCTTGCCGCTTTGACCGTCACCCAGCCGAAAACCCGCTACAGCGTCGGCAATGACGCGCTGGTGGTGGCGCTGCTCGCTCGGGTTCTGCCGGATCGCTTGCTGGACAGGCAGTTCCGCGATGTCGTCGGCCCACCGCGGACCTCGGGGAGCGGGGAGCACATCGACTCGATCGATCGCGTCCACTGAGAACTCATGGAAACCGTTGGGGGTCGGCAATGTCAGCAGTGGGAATCCTGGGAGTCGGGGCGCATCTGCCCGGACATCTCATCGACAACGATCAAATCCAGACCTGGACCGGGGCGACACCACAGTGGGTGCGGGAGCGGACCGGCATCCTGGGCAGGCGATACGCCGCAGAGGGCACGGTCACCTCGGATATGGCCGTCGCCGCGGCGGCCGACCTGCTCGCCGCCGATCCCTTGATCAGGGAACGGATCGACCTCATCGTGCTCGCCACGTCGACGCCCGATCAGCCGCAACCCGCCACCGCGGCGGTGGTGCAGCACAAGCTCGGTCTCAGTGGTATGCCCGCCTTCGACGTGAACGCGGTCTGTTCCGGGTTCATCTACGCGCTGGCCACGGCGGCGGGCATTCTCGGCGACAGTGATCGTCTGGGCTTGGTCATCGGCGCGGACATGTATTCCACGATCATGAACCGGGACGACCATCGCACGGTGAGCCTGTTCGGTGATGGCGCGGGCGCGGTGCTGCTCGGTCAGGTTCCGCAGGGTTATGGCTTTCAAGCCATCCGGCTCACCACCGACGGTGCTTACCGCGAACTCGTAGAGGTCGTCGCGGGTGGCACCAGGGAGCGGGTGACGGCCGAGGCTGTCGCTGCGGGCCGTGATCTGTTCACAATGGACGGACGAGCGGTACGCGAGTACGCGATGGCCGCGGTGCCCAAGGTGGTCGCCGAGGCTCTTGACGCCTCCGCGCTCGACGTGGACGACATCGACCGGGTCATCGTGCACCAGGGCAACGTCCGGCTGGTCGAGTCGTTGGCTGCCGAACTGGGCGTGTCGATGGATCGAGTCCCGATGACGGCCGCCGAATTCGGAAACACCGGCGCCGCCTCGATTCCGGTGACGTTGGCCAAGGCACACGCCGAGCGTCCGTTCGAACGAGGTGAACGAGTGGTTCTCGCCGCGGTCGGCGGCGGTATGACCGCGGGCGCCTGCGTTCTCATCTGGCACTGACCGCTGAAGGAGAGGACATCATGCGACTCGACGGAAAGGTCGCCGTCATAACCGGCGGCACAAAAGGACTTGGACGCGCCATCGCACAGCGGTTCCTCGACGAAGGAGCCAGCGTGGTGTGCGCGGCGCGCAGCCCGCACCAGATCGGGGAACTCGTCGACCTCGCGCCGGACCGCGTCGTCTTCCACCCTGTGGATGTCACCGACGCGAACAGTGTGACGGAGTTGATGGACAAGGCGGTCGCCGAGTTCGGCGGGCTCGACGTCGTCGTCGCCAACGCGGGTGTGAGTCATGACGGCAAGGTCGAACGACTCGACCCCGAGGACTGGCGCCAGATGGTCGAGACCAACCTGAACGGGGTCTTCTACAGCACGCAGGCCGCGGCCCGGCACATGATCGCGCAGGGCAGCGGCCAGATCATCACCGTCTCGTCGTGTATGGCGAGCCGGGTGGCGGTCGGTGCGGGGGGCTACGCGGCGACCAAGGCCGCGGTGGAGATGTTCACCAAGACCTCCGCGATCGAGTTGGGGCGCAAGGGTGTGCGGGTGAACTGCCTGGCGCCCGGCGTGCTCGACGGCGGAATGGGCGAGCAGGTGGCGGGCAACGACAAGGTGTGGGCCGCCTACAAATCGCGATTCTCGCTCGGCCGTGCCGGTCGTCTGGACGAGGCGGCCGACGGCGCGCTGTTCTTGGCCAGCGAGTCGAGTTCTTACGTGAACGGACATGTGCTTGAGGTCAATGGGGGTCTGCTGTGGTCGTGAACCAGACTGTGCGTGACAACCCCGCGGTGCGTTTGGACGTCGCCGATGGGGTCGGCGTGATTCGGCTGGCGAGGCCGCCGGTGAACGCGCTGGATGCCAAGGCGCAACAGGACTTGCGCCGTGCGGCCGAAGAGGCATCGGTGCGCGATGATGTCGCCGCCGTCGTCCTTTACGGCGACGAGCGGGGCTTCTCCGCGGGCGCGGACATCCGGGAGATGGCCGGGATGTCGCACTCCACCATGCTGGTGCACGCCGAGCGGCTTTCCGCCGCGTTCACCGCGGTGGCGGACATCCCCAAGCCCGTGGTGGCGGCCATCACCGGGTTCGCGCTCGGTGGTGGCTGCGAACTCGCACTGACCGCCGACCACCGGATCTGCGCCGAGGACACCGAGATCGGCCTGCCCGAGATCCTTCTCGGAGTGATTCCCGGAGCGGGCGGAACCCAGCGGTTGAGCAGGCTTGTCGGGACAGGGCGGGCGAAACGACTCATCTTCACCGGCCAGGCCCTCGATGCCAGGCAGGCGCTGGACATCGGTTTGGTGGACGAGGTCGTGCCCACCGCCCAGGTTCTGACGACCGCGATGACGTGGGCCGTGCGGTTCGTCGGTGGTCCAGCGCTCGCGTTGCGTGCGGCGAAGCAGGCGATCGATCTTGGCGCGGGCACCGATCTGCGCAGCGGCCTGCAGTTGGAGCGGGCGCTGTTCGCGGGCCTGTTCGGCACAGCCGACCGGTCCATCGGGATGGGTTCGTTCATCTCGACAGGTCCAGGCCGTGCCGAGTTCATCGGTGAGTAGCGGCGAACCCGGGTCCCGGCAAGTCGATGACGTGGTCGAACGTCATCGAGGGACCCTGGATCGCGCGTTGACCGCGATCCAGACCAGGGAGTATTGGTCGCCCTATTCCGACGACGTCGCCACGTACGGGAAAGCTGCCCATGCCGCGGGCGCGGCGGCGTTCCACGCCATGCTCGGTCAGCCGCTGGAGCTGCACCAACCCGGTGTGGACGGTGTGGTTGGGCCTGCGCCCGTTGACGGCGGCGAGCGTTCCCCGTACGGGATCACGTTGCGGGTCTCGTACCCGCACGTCGACCCGTTGGTCTTGCTCCCGGAAATGGGCGCGGCGATGTCCACCTGGCGTACGGCCGGACCGCTGGTTCGGGCCGCGGTATGCCTGGAGATCCTCACCAGGATTCACGCCCGCTCGTTCGAGTTCGCCTACGCCGCCATGCACACGAGCGGACACGGATTCCTGATGGGATTCCACGCGGGCGCCGCGCACGCACTGGATCGCGGGCTGGAGGCCGTGGCGTACGCCTATGCCGAACAGACTCGGCTGCCCGCCCGAGTGACGTGGACGAAGCGGCCCGGCCCCACGGCGGAACCGGTGGTGATGACCAAGTCCTTCCAGACGGTGCCAAGGGGCGTCAGCCTCCTGCTCGGGTGCGCCACCTTCGCCACCTGGAACGGCTATCCCGGCCTGTTCGCCTCGCTTGCCACCGGCAACGCGGTGCTCGTGAAGCCACACCAGTGGTCCGTTCTGCCGTTGGCCATGACGGTGCAGATCGCCAGGGAAGTGTTGCGCGAGACCGGTTTCAGCTTAAACCTCGTCTGTCTTGCCGCTGAATTGCCCGGTGAGGGACTGGGCAAGGTACTCGCCGCGCGGGCGGAGATCCGCATCGTCGACCACGCCGGTTCCGGTCCGTTGGGGCAGTGGCTGCTCGCCAACGCTCCCCAGGCGCGCGTCTACACCTTCACCGGCGGGGTGAATTCCGTGCTGGTGGATTCCACCGACGATTACCGGGGCATGCTCGCGAATCTGGCGCTCACGCTGTGCCTCTACAGCGGCCAACTGCCCACCTCGCCGCAGAACCTGCTCATCCCGCGTCGCGGCATCGACACCGACGAGGGCCCGAAGGGTTTCGACCGGGTGACCGGGGATCTGGTCGCCGCGATACGGACGTTGTTGGCCGACGCCGAGCAGGCGCCCGCCCTGCTGGGTGCGATCATCGGCCCGGGTGGGCGGGCCTGTTTGCGCCACGCCAACTCGGGAGCTTTGGGGAAGGTGCTGCTCGCCTCACATCCGGTGGCCCACCCCGAATTCGTCGATGCCCAGATCCACAGTCCGGTCCTGTTGGAACTGGACGCGAACAACCCGGCGGCGCGCGAGACGATGGCCACCGACCATTCCGGGCCGTGCTACTTCGCCGTCGCGGTCGACTCGACCGAGGTCGGTATCGCCGTGCTGCGCGACCTCGTGCGCCGGAAGGGCGCGATGGTGTTGGGGGCGTACACGACCGCACCCGAGGTGGAGCGCGAACTGGTGAACGCCTGCGCCGACGTCGGTGTCTCGCTGGCCCTGAACCTCACCGGCGATTGGTTCCTCACCCAATCGGCCGTCTACTCCGATCTGCACGGCACCGGCGCCAACCCGGCGTCCAACGCCAGTTTCTGCGACGGCGCGTTCGTGGCGGACCGGTTCCGCACGGTGCAGGTGAGCAAGCCCCTGCATCCCGGACTTGCGCAGAAACTGTAACGAGTGTTTCAATTGTAGCGATCGTTCAACTTCTTTCCCGTACTCGGAGGTGCCCATGACCCACCCGTCGCCGGACGTCGCCGAAGGAGGTGGCAGGCATGGCTAACCCCTACCGTGAACTGTTCTCCGCCCCAGGCTCCGTCGCGTTCTCCGTAGCGGGCTTCATCGCCCGGATGCCGATCTCGATGACCGGCATCGGCATCATCGCGATGCTGTCGCAGATGCGCGACGACTACGCCCTCGCCGGGCTGGTCTCGGCGACGTTCACGCTGTCCATGGCCCTGATCGGACCGCAGGTCTCGCGCGTGGTCGACCGTCGCGGGCAGGGCAAGGTCCTGCTCCCGGTCACCGGGATCAGCGTGGCCTCGCTCGGGGCGCTACTGCTCTGCGCGCACTACGGGGCGCCAACCTGGACGCTGTTCCTGTTCGCGGTCTTCGCCGGGTTCATGCCCAGCATGGCGGCGATGGTGCGCGCACGGTGGTCGGAGCTCTATCGGGACTCGCCACGGCTGCATACGGCGTTCTCCCTGGAGTCGGTCATCGACGAGATGACATTCGTCGTGGGTCCCGCGCTGTCGGTGTCGCTCTGCACCATCCTCTTCCCGGAGGCGGGCCCGCTGCTCGCCGTGATCCTGCTGGCCGTCGGCGTGCTGCTCTTCACCGCGCAGCGCAAGTCCGAACCTCGCGTGCAGCCGATCAGTGACGAGGGTGGCGGGTCGGCGATTCGCAACGGCGCCGTCCAGATCCTCGTTCTGACACTGCTCGCCGGTGGGGTCATCGTCGGCACCATCGACGTCGTCAGCGTCGCGTTCGCCGAGCAACAGGGCAGTGTCGCCGCCGCCGGGATCGTGGTCTCGGTCTACGCGGTGGGCTCCGGCGCGGCCGGGCTGCTGTTCGGGATGCTCAAGTTGACCATTCCGCTGCCGCGACTGCTGCTTCTTGGCACGCTCGGCACGGCGTTGACCACCCTGCCGCTGCTGATCGTGGGCGACATCCTCACGTTGTCGATCGCGGTGTTCGCCTCCGGCGTGTTCTTCGCCCCCACCATGATCGTCATCATGGGTCTGGTGGAGAGGATCGTGCCCAGTTCCAAGCTCACCGAGGGAATGACCTGGGCGATCACCGGCCTGAGCATCGGTGTCGCCCTGGGCGCGGCGGTCTCCGGTGCCGCCGTCGAGCGATTCGGCCCGGACGGGGGTTTCCTGGTCGCCGTCACCGCGGGTGCCGCGGCCCTGGTGATCGCGCTGCTCGGGTACCGCATGTTGTCGGCCAGGGCGAGTGAGCCTGCCGCCGTCGAACAGGACGACGAGCGGGAGCTGACCCGACCGGGTTGATCAGCTTCGGCGACCTTCGGGTGTCGCCGAGCCCCAGCGGTGGCCTCTGTCCCCCAGCGGAGGCCACCGCTGCCCGCGCGACCTGTGATCGGGGAATACTGTTCTGGTCGATGTCCGGCAGTCCGGAGGTGCCCATGAGCGAACCGACCACCGATGGACGCAAGGCCAAGGGTGAGCGCCGCCGCCAGGAACTCATCGAAGCAACGTTGCGCGTGGTGGCCAGGGAAGGTGTCGCCGGGGTAAGCCACCGGACTGTCGCCCGTGAAGCCGATATGCCCGCGACAGCGGCCGCCTACTACTTTCACGGCATCGATGATCTGCTGACCGCCGCGCTCACCAGATCCATGAACGATGACGCCGAGCGGATGCGGCAACTCGCCGTCGACGCTGACGGGGGAGCGGACGGTGTGCGTGAGCTCGCCGTGCGCATGGCCGAGGTCGTGGCCGACCCCGGGCCTCTTCTCGCTGAATTCGAGTTGTACCTGCTGGCCGCCCGCGAGCCCCGCCTTCGTCCGTCGACGCATTACTGGATGGACGCTGTAGCCGAATTCGCCCGCCGCTACACCGACGACCCACTCCGTGTTCAGGTCCTGGTCGCGTTGGTGGACGGTCTGCTGTTGCAAGGACTCCTGCGTGACCGCCCACCGACCGCCGATCAATTCGAGGCGGTGCTGAACAGTGCGCTCGTCGAATCGCCACTCGCGCCGAGCACCCTCACGTGATGAGTTCCTGCTGTCGCACCGCCTCCAGCAAGCCGATTCGAGAGGAAACACCGAACGAGCGAAAGATCTTCTTCAGGTGGTAGTTCACCGTATGCGGGGACAGTGAGATCTGGCGGGCGATCTGTCGATTGGTCAGCCCGGCGCCGACCAGCCGAATGATGGTGCGCTCCTGCTCGTTCATCAACGAGTTGTGCACGTCGATCTCGGACTCGCTGTGCGGCGACTCGGTCCCGGCGGCGATCGAACGGGTTAACCGCGGCCGTTCACCCGGCGATGTCGGTTCGATCGCGTTCGCCTGACGCGCCAGTTCCCGCCGGACGGCGTGCGGTACCGAATCCGCGACCACCCGCCACAGGAGTTCGCTTCGGAAAGACATGCCCATGTCGTCGTCGCAGGACACCACGCCGCTGTCACCCGCCTCTTCGAGCAACGGCAGCAGCGCGGGAAGCGACACATTGAGCAGAGCCGCGAGCTGGTCGAAGTCCAGTCGCCGACCGAGTGCGCCCGCGACTCGCAACAATTTGCGGCATTGGACGGAGTAGTCCTTGAGCATGGACCGCACCAGCAGGTGCAGGCTTTCCGGGATGCGGTCCTCGACGATGTCGGCTTCCGGCGGCGCCGAGATCAGGGTGCCCTCTCGGCGCATTCCCTCCAGCAGCTCGATCACCAGCATCGGATTTCCGTCGACGGAATCGATCAACTCGGCGAGAGCGGGCGCGGGCGGCATCCCGAGCATGTCCACGGTCACTTCTCTGATCGCGCACGGCGACAACGTGTCGAGGACGATTCGCTCGCGCATGGAATTCGGTCTGGGCAGCACCGAGTCGACAGCGTTGTCGCCGCCCGGACGGCGGGTGATCAACCAGGTGGCCGCCCTGTCTCGGGTCTCGCCTCGGTGCGCTGTCAGCGCGCCTATTTCCTCTTCGCCCAGCAAATGCGCGTCGTCTATGGCGAAAAGTACCGGCATCGCGTCCGCGTCGCCTCGACCGGAACTCGTCGTCCGTGCTGCGGCCAGTCGAAATTGCTGATCCGCATTCCTGGTCACTGTCGAGAAACCCAAACCCTGAGCCATCGAGACAGCTTCGCGCAACAATCGGGTTTTGCCGATTCCCGGCACACTCTCGATCGTCAGCGCCGAGAATCCGTCCGCCACGCCCGCGGCGAGTGTCGAGCGAATGGACTTCATCTCGTGTTCTCGCCCGCGCAGTGGCAGATCGAGCAAGTTTCGTCCGGTCGTGCTGTCGTCGTCCACATAACGCATCTCGTCATCACCCCCATGAAGACCCAGGTCGTACCCCACCAGTTGACCTGGAGAATGATCCTACCTGTGCGGGCGATGCGAGTCTTGTGAGTTGTGTCTCGACCTCAAATGATCGCGCGCCAGACCATTTCCGAATGTCGAACCACTTCGACGAATTCGCGATTTCGGCCCTGACTTGATCATGGCGAGGCCGCATCGCGAGGCAAGAATCGCCGGGCGCTGGAAACTGGTCCTAGACTTGGGCGCCGTCGTCGCCGTCCGGGTAGACGGGTGGGGTCTTGCGCACGCGGAAAAGTAGAAGACCAATGCCTGATGCCAGGGAGAGCAGCGCGATCGGGGTCGCGACCCGGGGGCCGAGGCCGATCACGCCGGGCAATGCCAGCAGGAGCACGCCGAGGATCATCAGGCCGATGGCGAACAGGGTGGCCGGGCGCAGACGCGGCAGTGGTGGGGGCTCCGGCGGCTCGTAGTGTTCGTCTTCGGCCGCGTCGAGTACATCGCCGGTGAGGTCGTAATCGGTGCCGTGACCGCGCCAGGCCACTGTCGGCTGTGCGGCCACCGACTCGGCGGGTGGCTCCGGCTCGACCCGGTTGGCTTCGGCGTGGTCGCGCTTGACCTCTGCCTCGGACGGCACGTTGACGCCGACACCTTCGCGTTGGAGGTCGGCGACTATCTGCGCGAAGACAGCGTCGATGTCCTCGCGATCTCCTGGGCCCTCGCCCGAGGGGTGCTCTCTCACTCTCGATCACCCATCCGCTCGGCACCGACCCTGCGCACGAACTCGACGCTCCTGGTGAAGATCACCTCGGCGTCGTGGTCGAGCGTGGCCACGTGGTAGCTGTTCTCCAACACGACCTCGGTGACGTCGACGCTGGACACCTCACTCAGCACGACCCGCGAGTTCTCCGGTTCGACCACGTGGTCGACCGCCGAGTGCAGCACCAGCACGGGCTGGCCGACCTTCGGCAAGTCCCGACGCACTATCACCCACAGCTTGGCCAGACTGGCGACCGCGCGCAATGGCGTACGCGGGTACGCGTGCTCGGTCACCCCCGGTTTGGCGATGTCGTCGCTGATCGGCGCCACCGACGAGACCACCCTGGACAGGACCGGGATGAACCGGGCCTCGCGGCGCAACGTCAGGACCAAGGGGTTCACCAGCGCCAGGCCCGCCACGTCGTCACCGTGGTCCTGGGCCAGGCGCAGGCACAGCGCGCCCCCCATGGACAGGCCGAAGACGAACACCGACTCACAGCGGTCCCGCAGCGCGACGAACTCCTTCTCGAGCGCGCCGTACCAGTCCTGCCACGTGGTGTCGTTCATGTCCTGCCAGCGGGTGCCGTGGCCGGGCAGCAACGGGAGCCGCACGCTGAAGCCCTCCGCGGCCAGGTGGTCGGCCCACGGGCGCATGCTGAACGGCGACCCGGTGAAGCCGTGGCTGAGCAGCACACCGACCTCGGTGGACCCGTCGTGCGCGAATGCCTTCGCGGCTGCGAGTGCGGGCACCCGGCTCCTCCTATGGTCAGCGCCGGCGAGCAAGGGATACGGCCATCGTCGCACGAAGTCGGCCGTGGGTGGCCGGATCTTCATCCTCTGTTTCGGTGCGGCCGTGTGTCGTGGCCACTCGGCGGGTACTTCCGCGCATCTCGGCACGGCCGCGCCGCGTTATGTCTTTCGCCACGGCGTTGTGCCGGACCGTCGCGGCTTCGTAGGCTCGGGTAGGTCGCGGGAACAATTCGAGAGGCGCGTCGAGTGCTGTACTGGCTGATGAAGCGGATCCTGCTCGGGCCACTGCTGCGGCTGTTCTTCCGGCCGAGGATCGAGGGCGTCGAGAACATCCCCGCCGAGGGGGGCGCGCTGATGGCCAGCAACCACCTCGCGGTGTCCGATTCGTTCTTTCTGCCGCTGATGGTCAGCCGCAGGGTGACCTTCCCGGCCAAGATCGAATACTTCACCGGACCGGGGCTCAAGGGCCGGCTCCAGAAGTGGTTCATGACCGGTGTCGGTCAGATCCCGATCGACCGCTCCAGCGGCTCGGCCGCCCAGGCCGCGCTCGACACCGGCGTGCGGCTGCTGCGTGAGGGCAACCTGATGGGCATCTACCCCGAGGGCACCCGCTCACCGGACGGACGCCTCTACAAGGGCAAGACCGGGATCGCCAGGATCGCGCTGCAGGCCGGGGTGCCGGTGGTGCCGGTCGCCATGTTCGGCACCGACAAGGCCAACCCCATCGGGTCGCGGATGTGGAAGCCGTACCCGATTCGGATCAAGGTCGGCAAGCCGTTGGACTTCTCCCGCTACGCGGGCCTCGAAGGCGACCGGTTCGTCGAGCGCTCCATCACCGACGAGATCATGTACGCGCTCATGGAGCTGTCCGGCCAGGAATACGTCGACATCTACGCCACGAAGGCCAAGGAACTCCAGGCGGCCCAGGACGAGCCCACGCCTCTGCCGACGCGGGACCAGCGCCCAGCCTACGACGTCGACCGAGTCCCGGAGACCGAAGCGGGCTGACCCGGTCTTACTCTGCGCGGGTGCGATTCTTCTACGACACCGAGTTCATCGAGGACGGAACGACGATCGACCTGGTGTCGATCGGTGTCGTCGACGAGCAAGGCCGCGAGTTCTACGCGGTGTCCACCGAGTTCGACCCGGCCAAGGCCGGACCATGGGTGCGCGGCAACGTGCTGGACAAACTGCCGCCGCCCGCGAGCCAACTGTGGTGCGACAAGGCCACCATCCGCAGACGGCTTCTCGAATTCCTGCTACCGGACCGGTCCAAGGACCGCATCGAGCTGTGGGCCTGGTACGGCGCCTACGACCACGTCGCGATCGGCCAACTCTGGGGCTCCATGCCCGCGCTGCCGCGTCAGATCCCCAGGTTCACCCGCGAGCTGCGCCAACGCTGGGAGGACGTGGGCAAACCCGTCCTGCCCAACCCGCCGGACGACGCCCACGACGCCCTCGCCGACGCCAGGCACAACCTCGCCCGCTGGCAGGTCATCGACGCCGAGTGGCACCGCATCACGGGTAAGCCCGAGTAGCGCCACCGGCCATATCGATTCGCCAACCCCTCTTGCTATACCGATTCAGTTGCCGGCAGGCTTGACACGGCCATTCAGGCTTCCCAAGCGCAGGAGGAACGGATCATGCGGGTCGGCGTGCTCACCGGCGGTGGAGACTGCCCCGGACTCAACGCGGTAATTCGGGCCGTGGTCCGCAAAGGCGTCGAGGGCCACGGGTGGGACGTCGTCGGCTTCCGCAACGGCTGGCAGGGCCCGCTCGAAGGGCTGAGCAGGCCCATCGGCCTCGACGACGTCGAAGACATCCTCACCAGGGGCGGCACGATCCTCGGGTCCTCGCGCACCAACCCGTACAAGGTCGACGGCGGCCTCGCGAAGATCAAGTCGGTGCTCGCCGACCAGGGCGTCGACGCGCTGATCGCCATCGGCGGCGAGGACACCCTCGGCGTCGCCAAGCGGCTCACCGACGACGGGGTCGGAGTGGTCGGCGTTCCCAAGACCATCGACAACGACCTCAACGCCACCGACTACACCTTCGGCTTCGACACCGCCGTCCACATCGCCACCGAGTCCATCGATCGCCTCCGCACCACCGCCGAGTCACACCACCGGGCGCTGGTCGTCGAGGTCATGGGCAGGCACGCGGGCTGGATCGCGCTGCACTCCGGCCTCGCGGGCGGCGCCAACGTGATCCTGGTGCCCGAACGCGAGTTCAGCGTCGCCAAGGTCATCGAATGGGTCGAACGCCGCTTCGAGCGACAGTTCGCGCCGATCATCGTCGTCGCCGAGGGCGCGCTGCCCGAGGGCGGCGCCGAAGTCCTGGCCAGCGGCGAGAAAGACGCCTTCGGGCACGTCCGGCTCGGCGGCATCGGCACCTGGCTGGCCGAGGAGATCGCGGCCAAGACCGGCAAGGAGTCCCGCGCGGTCGTACTCGGCCACACCCAACGCGGCGGCACCCCGACCGCGTACGACCGGGTACTGGCCACTCGCTTCGGGCTGCACGCGGTCGACGCGGTGGCCGACGGCGACTTCGGCGTCATGGTCGCGTTGCGCGGCACCGACATCGTCCGCGTCAAACTGGCCGAGGCCACGGCGGAACTCAAGACCGTGCCGATCGAGCGCTACGCCGAAGCGGAGATCTTCTTCGGCTGAGTCCATGCCGCCAAGGTCATCGTGACCCGACCCCACCAGGGGCGGAATTCCGCGCGCCGACCCGGACCAGCCGAAAGTCGCCGACAGTGCTCAACCGTTCGAGCAGTCCTTCCGGTGACGAGACTGTCCCCGAAGCTGCTCCGTCGACGGTCCGAAACCACGCCTCGTCGCGACCGAAGTCCAGTCCCCAGGCGTACACACGTGCGTCGTCTCGATCGGGCGCCACCTCGTAGACGGTGAACACCCGAGGCGTGACGGACGCGCTCATCGCTTCCAGCACGGTTTGCAGCTCCCCGTCCGACCACGGCGGCAACGGCAACCCCATCGGATCGACCTTGGTTTTCATAGACCCTCCCAAGTTGATGGCTAACAAGTTAGCGCAGAGCCGCGAAAGTCGCACTATCCGATAGGGTGAACTTTGCGTCACTTTGCTCCCGCTTCGGGATACTGGAGGCATGACCCGAGTAGATCCCGGCGCGTTGCGCTGGTTGGTTGGCATCGAACTTCGCGATCGGCGGCTGCGTGCCCGCAAGACCACGGCGGCTTCGGCCAGGATGATCGGCACCAACCACAGCAAGATCGTGCACATGGAGACCGGTCGTTACGGACAGAAGGCAGAAGACGTCCGTGCGCTGCTGGCGGCCTATGGGACCCAGGAGTCCGAAGTGGAACGGATCATCGCGCTGGTCGAAGCCGACGATGGTCCATCCTGGTGGGACCCTTGGGCCAAGGTGGTATCGCCGGACTTCGCGGTCTTCCTCGGCCTGGAAGGCATGGCGGAGCGGGAAATCCGATACGACCCACTCGCCATCCCGGCCCTGTTCCAAACGGAAGCCTATGCGCTGGCCGCCACGAACCTCAGCAGGCGAGTCCCGCTCGACCAGCTTGAGACCGTGGTCGAACTGCGCATGGAGCGACAGCGACGACTAACCGCTGAGGTGCCGCTCAACGTGCACTCGGTGATCGAGGAATCCGCCCTGCGCAGAGTCGCGGGCGATAGGAATGTGATGGGAGAACAGTTGGAGCGATTGATCGAGTTGGCGGATCTGCCCAATGTGACCATCTCTGTCTTGCCGACCGCTCACGGCTTGCGAGCGGCTGGATTCGGTGACTTCAATCTGCTCACGCTGCCCAGTGGGCGCGAAGTGGTGTACGTGGAAACTCTGTATCAGGCGCGGTATGTCTACGACCGCGACGAGGTTCGCGGGTATAACCTCATGGTCGACAGCGTGCGCCCCGACCTGCTCGACAGGGAAGAGTCCGTCATGCTGATCAAGCAGGTGATCGCCGAGACAGCCTGACCGGAGGTTCCCAGTGATGGCCGCTGATCTGCCTCTCATGAACTGGCGCAAGTCCAGTCGCAGTGGTGACAATCTGAACTGTGTCGAGCTTGCTGTCGGGCAGGGCGTTGTGGGTGTGCGGGATTCGAAGAACTCCGGGGGACCGGTGCTCGCCTTCGACGTCACCGCGTTGCACGCGCTGCTTCGGGTAGTCGACACCCGTTGACACCGCTGGACTTGGCACCAAGTGACGCCTGATTGGCGGATGTTCATGGACTTGCCCGTGATCGCCGATCGCATGGCCCGCCGCTTCGGTGATCGGGTTCGCCCCTGGACCGCCGATCTGCCGGACCGCCTGTCCCGCATCGCTGACGACTGGGGTCTGCGGCTGGGCGAGGTATTTCCGGACGGTAACTCCGCTGTGGCGCTGCGGGCCGAGCGCGATGGTGTCGCCGTTGTGCTCAAGGTGTCGCCGGACGTCCTGTTTGCGGCTGAGCAGGCGGAGATCCTGAGAGGCTTGGCGCCCAGCGGGCGAGTTCCGGCTGTCCTCGCCGAGGACCCGTCGGAGGGGGCTGTCCTGCTGGAGTTTGTCGATGGCACCGTCGGGTGGCCCTCGCCCCAGCGGTTTGGGGCATTGCTGTCCGCCCTGCACGCCGCTGTCGCGGAGCCGAGGGCGCTTTCTCGGGCCGACTTGTGGGAGGTGCCCGACCTCTTCAAGGCCAGGTTCGGTCCGCTGGGCCCGGTCACCCCCGACGACCTGCGGGTCGCGTGGGAGCGAAGCAAGCGAATGCTCGCGGGCCAAGGCGACCCCGTACTCCTGCACGGCGACCTGCACGTCCACAACCTTCTCGACGCGGGCCCGGACCGCGGGCTCGTGGTGATCGATCCGCAGGGAACCCTCGGGGAACCCGAATTCGATGCCGTCGACTACGTCCTGGCGGGTCCCGACATCCCCACCCGCCGTGATGCCCTGCTGGCCGTGACCACCCTCGACCCCATCCGGTTGGACGGCTGGTGCCGAGCCATGGCCCCCTACGTCGCCGTAAGCGCGACGCGTCTGGGCAAACCGACCGACGAGCTTCTCGCCTACGCCCGCGAATAGCGCCCGCCGAAACGGATCAGCCCAACCACTGAACCAACAGAATGTGGACCTCGCGCTGATCTTCCAGAATCAAGTACGTGACTATGCCGTTGCCGGTGGGACCGAACACCAGTTGCCGCATTGGACCAGTGGGCAACTCCTCCTTATAGTGGTGACCTCTTTCTGGAACGAGTTGGAGAACGGTGAACACGTCGGCTAGCAATGGCAGTGCTTCAGCGGACAGTGCTGAGATCTGATCGAGTGCCACCCTGTCCGGAATCAGGTGATACATCTACTCGTCGAGCCTCTTGTTGATCAGCGCTTTGACGTCTTCCATAGGCACCGCGTCGGGATTCTCGCCGGTACGCACGATGGCAGCGGCTTTCGCCAGCATGCGTCGGTGCATCTCAGGACCTTGCTTCTGGGTGAGCCACGCGATGCGGTGATAGGCGCGCAACACGCTTAGGACTCTGTTTAAATCCATGGTCTGACTGGCTTCGATGATCGCTTCGTGGTACGCCCGCTCGAACTCGGCCCGTTCCTCATCGATCAACGCGTCGCGGATCGCGGCAGGTGTGGTGTCCGGGGTCAGGAGAGGCACCGATTCCTCGGTGAAGGGGTCGTGGGCGATCGCAGTCACCTCCTCAGAGTAGCGGCCGGATACGACAAAAACCCAATGTGCGAACCATAAACACCTAGTCGAGTGCTCCTACGTCAAGATATGCGGCGAACGTGCCCAACCAGTGCTCGGCGGCGTAGCCGAAGCCGAACACGTAGCGCCAACCCGCTTCATGGTGCGCCCGTTCCGCCGTCCGCGCCAATTCGACGTACCGGTGTCCGGGCGGCAGCGCGTCCGCGATGCCGCGCCACCCCCAGGCCCGCGACAGCGCGAGACCGGCGAGGTGTGAGCCGTGTGGATCGGTCGGGTCGTCCACCGGGAACGGCTCGCGCAGGATGGCCCAGCGCGGGGCGGTCAAGTCGGGGATGAAGGCGTCGAGCCAGGTGGCGAAGCCGTCGGCGGGCAGGACGCGGCGCAGGAGGTCCGCTTCGGTCAGCGCGGGGGAGAGGAAGTCGGTGGCGTCGGGCTCGAAACCGCCGTAGCCCTCGTCGGCGAGATAGAAGCGGCGGGCGGCGTCCTCGCAGGCCGCGGCTAACTCGTCGTCGGCGGTAGCGCGGGCGGCGTCGAGGGTCAGGCCGATCGCGAAGGCCGAGTTGGTGTGGGTTCCGACCCGCACCGGGCGTGGGGCCTTGGCGATCCAGGTCAGCCACCGGGCGCGGACGGCGAGGGTCAGCGGTCGCAGCGCGTTGGCCCAGTGGCTGCCCTCTGGCCATGCGCGTAGTTCCGCGTCGAGCACGAACAGCCATGCCCAGCCGTAGGGGCGCTCCCAGAATGCGCCATGGGGACCCTCGAAGAACCGGGCCTCGACCAGCGCGTTGTCCTTGGTGACCAGCGTGTCCAGCGCGGAGTGCGCGGTATCGCGGGTGGGCAGTCCGGGGAACAGGCGCAGCATCCGCACGGCCAGCCAGGTCTGGTGCACGCACGAGTGCCAGTCGTAGGAGCCCGCGAAGATGGGGTGCGATTCTCGCTGTGGGACGAGGTCGTCGGCCGATTCGATCAGATGCACCCAGTGCACCGGGTAGTCCCGCTGGATGTTGGCTACCGCCGTGGCGAGCAGGCGGTCCGCGGTCTCGGCGTCCAGTCCCGGGTTCACAGCGGCATCCTGCCTTCCCGACAACCCCTAATACCAGGGCAACTTTCAATTCCCCTGCTCATGGCGTCCACTATGCGGGAAAGCTCACCCCCCAGAGTTTTCCGCCCGGTGGCTCGTTCGGCGCCGTGACCTTCTATTCTGGAGGTGTGAACTGGACTGTGGATGTGCCGGTGGACACGCTTCCTGAGCTGCCGCCGCTCCCGCCGACTCTGCGCGACAAACTCGACGAGGCTCTTTCCCGCCCGGCGGCGCAGCAGCCTGAGTGGACCGATGCCGATCAGGTTCGTCAGGTGCGCAAGGTGCTGGAAAGCGTGCCGCCGATCACCGTGCCCTCCGAGATCGATCGGCTCGCCACCAAGCTGGCCGACGTGGCCAGGGGCGAGGCGTTCCTGCTCCAGGGCGGGGACTGCGCCGAGACCTTCGTCGACAACACCGAGCCGCACATCCGGGGCAACATCCGCACGCTGCTGCAGATGGCCGTCGTCCTCACCTATGGCTCCAGCATGCCGGTGGTCAAGGTCGGCCGCATCGCGGGCCAGTACGCGAAGCCACGCTCGGCGAAGGTCGACGCGCTCGGCCTGCCGGTCTACCGGGGCGACATCGTCAACTCGCTGATCGCCACGCCGGAAGCCAGGATGCCGGACCCGTCGAGGATGATCCGCGCGTACGCCAACGCGGCCGCGGCGATGAACCTGCTGCGCGCGTTGACCGGCGCGGGCATGGCCGACCTGACCCAGGTGCACGACTGGAACCGCGACTTCGTCCGCAACTCGCGCGCGGGCGAACGCTATGAGGCGTTGGCCACCGAGATCGATCGTGGCCTGCGGTTCATGAAGGCGTGCGGGGTCGAGGACAAGTCGCTGCACTCCGCCGAGGTGTTCGCCAGCCACGAAGCGCTGCTGCTCGACTACGAGCGCGCCATGCTGCGCATGGACGTCGAGGGACCCGAGCCGAGGCTCTACGACCTCTCCGCGCACTTCCTGTGGATCGGAGAGCGCACCCGAGCGCTCGACGGTGCCCACATCGCCTTCGCCGAACTGCTGTCCAACCCGATCGGCATCAAGATCGGCCCGGGCACCACGCCGGAACAGGCCGTGGAATACGTCCACCGTCTCGACCCGCACAACCAGCCCGGCAGGCTCACTCTGATCAGCCGCATGGGCAACGGCAAGATCCGCGAGGTGCTGCCCGCCATCGTGGAGAAGGTCACCGCCTCCGGCCACCAGGTCATCTGGCAGTGCGACCCGATGCACGGCAACACCCACGAGTCCCCCACCGGCTACAAGACCCGCCACTTCGACCGGATCGTCGACGAGGTCCAGGGCTTCTTCGAGGTGCACCGCCGCCTCAACACCCACCCCGGCGGCATCCACGTCGAGCTGACCGGCGAGGACGTCACCGAGTGCCTCGGCGGCGCCCAGGAAATCTCCGACGCCGACCTGTCCGGCCGCTACGAGACCGCGTGCGACCCACGACTGAACACCCAGCAGTCGCTGGAACTGGCGTTCCTGGTCGCGGAGATGCTGCGCTCGTAGGCCCCACCGACACACGACGGCGGAGTCCATCCCGGACTCCGCCGTCGTCGTTTTCACCCCAAACCACACGCGACTTGTCCAGGCAACCCGATCAGCTGCCTCACGGACCGGAGTCGCCGCGATCCGCAACAGGGTCCGAACCGCGCATCTTGATCCGACCCGCGCTGGTGCACTACGCCGCCTCCGATGTGCACAAGTGCGAGCCGGAGCAGGAATTGGCTGATCAGCGGTGCGATGACAACGGCGACGATTTCCTGGTGGTCATCACCCATCCGAGCAAGATGGCGCAGGGCCCCTACCAGGGCATCGACATCGCGAAGAATCAGAGTGTGTGCGCATGACCAGCGAACCCACCGTCACGATCGACCTCGCGATCGAGATCGACCACGGTCAGGTCTACATCTATTCAGTGGCCCCCTGGGAAGCCGATCGCGACAACGACGTGATGGTGCGCGCCCTCGATGACGCCCGTCGATCAGGAAGGTGGGTCGGCATCGCCGACGGGGTGATCGACCTTGTCGTGCCGTTCCGGAAGAGTTTCGACGCACCTATGCGGGTCGAGGTGTGGCCTGAGGAGCCGCCCTCTGATGACGACAACTGGGACCATGTCGTCGACGTCGACTTCGATGTTCGCCACGGCAAGCTCGTGTTCGAGCCGTCCGGTGGTTTCACACCCGTCCGGTGCGATGAGCCTGTGCCATCCGGTAGGTACCGAGTTCGCGTCTTGGGACGCGGCTATGCCGACGTGGCAGAAGGCTTGGACGCTTACCGGCTTCGGTTGTGGCCTCGCGACAGCGACAATGTCCCCACGCTTCGCCAGAGCTGGCCTGGGTGGACGCGAATCCAGTGAGCAGCGGCCGTTGTCCTGTGTCTGGAACAATCAGGGGCCCTAGTTAGATCGTGAAGACCGCGACCTTGGTGCCCTTCGGTACTTTCTGGCCCGCGCTCGGACCCTGGATGTAGACCCGGCCGTTCGGGTTGGAGAACGGCTGGAGTTCCAGCGGTAGACCCAACGCGGACAGTTCGGCCTGTGCCTCCTGTGCGGTCTTGCCCTGAAGGTCAGGCACCGTCACCGACGTGGAGACGATCACCGCCACTCGCTTGCTCGCGCCCGGCTGGATTTTTGTCCTGGCGCCGGGATCGGTTCTGATCACCTTGCCGCCGTCGACGTCGCCCGCGAACTCGGGTGGTCCGTCGTAGGGTTCGAAACCCGCGCCCTGCAAGGTCTGGAACGCCTCGTCGCGTGTCTTGCCGCGGACGTCGGGGATCGGTTTGGGTTCCGGGCCTCTGCTGAGCTGGACGACCACCCGTTCGCCGATGTCGAGTTGGGTGCCCGCGCCCGGCTCCAGCTTGACCACCTGGCCCTTGGGGATCTTGTCGTCGAAGACGTTCTTTCCGTCGTCGAGTTGTGGTTGCAGGTCCGCGTCGCGGATCGCCTGTTCCGCCTGGGCCACGGTCGATCCGGCTTGCACGTCGGGGACGACGGGTTTGCCGGCGGACACGATGAGGGTGACCGCGTCGCCGCGCAGGGCTTCCACGCCGGACCCCGGTTCGGTGCCGATCGCCACGCCGGACTGGATGTCGTTGTGGCGCACCAGGTCGATCGCCGGGTTCAGTCCCGCCTCGCGTAGCGCCTGTTCGGCTGTCGCGGAGTTCTGGCCTTGCACCGAGGGGATGGAGGTGTAGCGGCCGCTGGTGAACCACCAGGTCGCGGTGCCCGCGAGGGCGAGCACCAGCACACCGACGATGCTCATCAGGACCACGCGGCGTTTCGGATTCGGCGCGGGCCGTTGTGGTGGTTGTGGTGGACCCTGAGGTGGTCCTGGCGGCGGCAGCGGGATACGACCAGACTGCGGATACTGCTGCCCCTGCATCTGGTGCGGCCCAGTCTGTGGCGGCGGCTGGGTGGTCGCCGACTCGATGACCTTCTCCAGGTCCGAGCGCAACATCGCCCGGGTGCCCTGTGGCCCCATGGCGCTGAACCCGGGTGCGACCTGGCGCATGATCGTCGGCGAGGGTGGGACCGCGGGGGGTACGGGCAGGCTCCCGGTGTGCACCTTGATCGTCGCCTCGGGGTCGGCTTCTTCGACCGAGGTCGCCGCGGGCTCGGCCGGGGAGGGCCTGTTGATCACCGTGATGTCGGAGATGTCGGGTACCGGGATCGTCTTGTCGGTCGATGCCGGGATCGGTACCGGCACGGGTGCGTGCGGCAGCGCCAACGCCGCCCGGACGCGGCGCAGGTCGTTGAGGAACGTGGCACCGTCGATCGGCCGGGCCGCCGGGTCACGTCGGGTCGCCCGCAACACCAGCTCGTCGAGCAACGGCGGGATGCCTGCCACGCGGGCACTCGGCGGCGGCACGTCGTCGTTCACGTGTCGGTAGGCGACCGACAGCGGGTTGTCACCGCGGTACGGCGGAGTGCCGGTCAGCATCTCGTAGAGCACGATGCCCGCCGAGTACACGTCACCGCGCGAGGTGGCCGCCCCCGTGGTCACCTGCTCGGGTGACAGGTAGGCGACCGTGCCCAGGATGACGTTGCTCTTGGTGCTGCCCACGCTCGCGATCGCGCGCACCAGCCCGAAGTCGGCGACCTTCACCACGCCGCCCTGGCCGATGAGCACGTTCTCCGGCTTCACGTCGCGGTGGATCAGTCCGGCGGCGTGCGCGGCGGCCAGCGCGGAGAGCATCGGCTCCATGATCGCCACGGCCAGCGGCACCGGCAACGCGCCGCGCTCGGCGATGAGGTCGCGCAGCGTCGCCCCGGAGACCAACTCCATCACCAGGTACACGTGCTCGCCGTCGAACCCCTGGTCGTGCACGGCGACGACGTGGGGGTGGTGGATCTTGGCGGCCGAGCGGGCCTCCCGCTCGAAGCGCTCCACAAAGGACTTGTCGTCGGCGAAGCGCCGGTCCATCACCTTGATCGCCACCGGCCGGTCCAGCCGGGTGTCGAGTCCTCGGTAGACGGCCGACATCCCGCCGCGCGCCACCGGCGCGTCGACGCGGTAGCGCTGCTCCAGCAGCGTGCCGATCAGTGTCTGGTCCTTGTCCACCACAGTCGCCGATCGTACGGAGCGTGGCTCGCCCGCGTGGGCGCGGTCGTGATTCCGTGACAAACGGCTTCGGCGACACCCGGCCTTGGCCGACGCCCGAGGTTCGTGTGTGGCATCGTTGTGCCCCGTGAGTTCGATTCCCGCCGCCGCCGACGTGCTCGATCCCAGCGAAGAGGTTCTTCCGCTGAGTGAGATCGCCGTCCGCATCGACCAGCCCATCACCTTCGTCCACCAACTGCTGCGCGACCTCCACCTGCTCTCCATCCGGCGCAAGGGCGTCCTGATGGTGCCCGCCGCGTTCATCGACGACGACGGCGTCATCGTGAAGGGCCTGACCGGCACGCTCACCGTCCTCAACGACTCCGGGTTCACCCCGGACGAGATGGCGCGCTGGCTGTTCACCGAGGACGAGTCGCTGCCGGGCAGGCCGATCGATGCCCTGCGCGGCGACCGGGGCCGCGAGGTCAAGCGGCGCGCGCAGGCCCTCGCGTTCTGAGCCTGGCCAGCAGACACCGCGCCACGCCGGGTACCGCGACGGCCAACCTGCGTCCGCCGGGTACGACAGCCCTGCGGGTCAGGACGTCGTAGTCGGCGGCCGCGATCTCGTCGAGGATGCCCGCGTACAGCGTCCTCGCCGTCGCCACGCACGGCCGCGACACCGGGTCGAGCAGCGCGATGCCGGGGTCGGCCGAGCGGTACACCGACCGCG
>JALZNB010000520.1 GCA_030857905.1 Actinomycetota bacterium | reverse complement strand
CGATAGCCGTGCCCGGCTATCGCGCACAAGATCGATCAGACAGGCCCCACACCCCGTCCCGGATCTGAGGAGACCGCAACCGATGCCTCACCACGGCCCGCGTTCCGTCCCCATCCCGCCCGGCGCGGTCTTGGTGGCCGACGAGATCGTCGGCCGGGTGCTGGGTTCGGTCCCCTGCCCGGCCGCCGTGCTGGTCGACGGCGAACTCCGCAGGCGCGGCCTGCGCACCACGCGCGGGCGGCTCGATCCGGACTTCCCGGGGCAGGAGACGACCTGGCTGTCCACAGCGGACGGAACCGCGGCCATCGGCGTCGCGACCCGGGCTACCGATCGCAGGGCCCGCCTCGCCGCCCGGTCGGTGTTGAGCGCGTGGCTGACCGTGACCCAACCACGCACGGTGCTTCTGCGGGCGCCGGACTCGATCCTCGGCGGCACCGACCATACCGACCTGGTTCTCGTCGTCGGCTCCGCCGAGCCGAACGCCGCGAGCGGGACGCCACGGCACGACGATCCACCCGTCCATCTCATCGACACCCCCGACGCGATCCGCCCACAGTGGCTCATCGGCGCGGAGACCGTGAGCCTTACCGCGAGCGCATCAGCGACGCCGGACCTGCTGAGCGCGGTGATCACCGCTCTCGGCGGCCTGGGCACGCTCACCATCCGCGATCACCAGACGCCCCACACACGTGCCCAAGTCATGCTGCCCAGCCCGGTTCGACGCTTCTAGCGGTTCACACGGACCGCGCGCACCCTGATCGCTGTCGACGTCGGTCGTTCGGACCAGTGAACCTGCTGCTCGGCGACTACATCACGCGGTCGGTCGCATTCCGCTGGCCACGGCCAGGCGGTTGAAGGCGTTGATCACCGTGACCGTCCACATCACCCGCACCAGTTCCGCCTCGCCGAATTCGTTCGCCGCCGCCGCGTAGACCTCGTCCGGCACCCGCGTCTCGGCGAGCAGCGTCATGGACTCCGTCAGTTCCAGCGCCACGCGCTCACGGGTGGAGAAGAATCCGCTCTCTCGCCACACCACCAGCGCCGCCAGCCGACGAGCGTCCTCACCGCCGTTGGCCGCGGCGGTCGTGTGCATGTCGACGCAGAAGGCGCAGCCGTTGAGTTGGGACGCGCGGATTCTGATCAGTTCCAGCAGTGACTGTTCCAGTCCTGCCGCCAACGCCTCCCGCTCGACGGTCGCGTGCAGATCGATCAGACCTTTGTGGAGCGCGGGCGCGGCGTGTGTGGCGGCGACGCGGGTCATGGATTGTTCCTCGGGTCGATGTCGGGTCGGAGTGCCGTGCGGCCCGGTCACGTCCAGCGGCCGGTGCCGAAGGTGTCGTGCCCGCGGCGCACGAGGGTGCGCAGTTCCATTCGGCGGACCTTGCCCGTGCCGGTCCTCGGCACTTCGTCCCAGGTCAGCACCACCGGTTCGGCCAGCGCGGGCAGGTCGCGGACCGCCCACGCCCACCGGCCGCGGTTCAGTGAACCCGTCGAGGTGACCACGACCGGGATGGGGAGTTCGCCGGGGGTGCCGAGCACGATCGACTCGATGACCTCGGGTACCCGGTCTTCCAGGACGTCCTCCAGTTCCACGCAGCTCTGTCCGGGAATGACGTCGACCTCTCGGTCCAACAGCAGGTACGAGCCCCGCCGGGTGCGCACGCCGATGTCGCCGGTGTTCCACCACTTTCCCAACGCCTTGACCGACCAGCGATCTTCCTCACCGACGTAGCCGACGCAGCGGACGTCGGTGCGGGCCAGCACGATGCCGGGCGTGCCGGTGGGCACCTGCCGGAACGTGTGCGGGTCGACCACGCGCAAGCGCATCCGACCGGGGGCCGGGCGGCCGAGGTCGCGGGTCTTGGGGTGGCGGCTCTCGTGTTGGGCGACCGAGCGGCGGGTGAGGAACCGGAAGGTGAGCGGGCCGGTCTCGGTCTGACCCCACACCTGTACCCACAGCGGTCTGCGCGCGGTCGCGTGCAGGAACGCCCGCACGGTGGGTGGGTGCATCGCGTCGAAGGTGCTCACGAAGAGGCGGACGTCGGCGAACGGGTTGTCCGGTCGTTCGGCCATCGACTGCCACCGCACATAGGTGGCCGGGAGCGCCTCCAACGTCGTCGGCGGGTGGGCCCGCAACACCGGTTCGGCGACGTGCGGGTCGGAGTCGGCGATGATGACGACCTTGTGTGGGGCGAGCCACAGAACGCTGGCGGTCCACGGAATCGCCCGGGCGTGACAGAACGCGATGGCAGAGCAGACCGTGTCCGACTTGCGGCTGGAGACCACGGGGATGCGGTGGGCCTCGCCTGCGGCGAGGCCTTGGATCAGGGTGCGGGTGGTGTGCACGACGAGTTTCGGCGTGCCCGTGGTGCCCGAGGTGTGGTTGACCACCAGCGAGTCGTCCACCCCTCGGTGGACCGGGGGCGGTGGCACGGTCCCGCGCACGTTCTCCACGTCGATCGCGTCCGGGTAGGACCCGTCGAGGGTGAGGGTGCGGCGGGCGAAGCCGATCAGGTCGGTCTCGGCGTCGCGGGCGCGACTCAGGACAACGCGGGTGGTGACGAGCAGCGCCGGGTCGAGGCGTTTGAGCAGCAGTTGCAGGGTGTGCGGGGACAGGTGATCCGACAGCAGCGCCGGAATCGCACCGACGCGGACAGCGGCGCAGGCGAGCAGCACGTAGTCCCAGTGGTTCGCCTTGACGATCGCGACCCGATCGCCCGGCCGCACCCCCGTCGCGTGCAGCCACCCGGCCGCACCCCGCACGAGGGCCGCGAGTTGCCCGATGTCGTAGCGGGTGCCGTGGGCGGGCGCGATGTCCAACGGCCTGCTCAGTTCCACCAGGGTTTTCCCACCCCTGAGCACCAGGTCGTCGAACAGTGTGCCCAGATCGGACGGCTTCATCGCGATTCACCTTTCCGGCCGACAACGGTGATCATGACTTGGGACAGCCAGATGTGGCGTGGGTCGCCAAAATCAGCGACGGCCGCGTCGATGTCCACATCGGACACCGTGCCCCCGGCCAGCATCGCGGGGCGCAGGTGTTCGAGCCACAGGGTGAACCAGCGGCTCTCCGGTGAGCCGCCGCGCACGATCTCGGCGCGGCCATCGGCCCGGACCTCGGCGAGTCCGGCCGACTCGGCGAGTTCCATGTCGAGCAGACCGCACCTGGGGTGGTAGCCCGCCTCGGTCATCACCTCGTAGGCGGCTCGCTTCACCTCGCGGTGGAAGGACTCGTGCGGGTGGCTGAACAACGCTGTCGTGTCGGTGTCTTCCACCACGAGATGCCCGCCCGGCCGCAGCGACCGACACAGCCTGCGCACGGTGTCGGCTCGGTCGCCGATGTGTTGCACCACCAGTCGCGCGTGCACCAGGTCGTATGTGGACACCGGCAGTTCGTCCACGGTGACGTCAAGGGTGTGCACGGCGACACCCTGTGCGCGCAGCCACTTGAGGCGGGAGGTGTCGAGGTCGACGGCGGTGACGGCCGCTCCGCGCTGGGCCATCCACCCCGCGACCGACCCTCGGCCCGCGCCGACTTCGAGGCACCGCCAGCCCGCGCCCACGCCGAGCGTGCCCAGTCGGGCGAACGTGCCCGGGTCCCACAGCCGCTCCCCGAGGGCGAGGCGCTCTTCTTCGCCGCCGAACGGGGTGTCGAAGACATAGCTCGCGCGCTGCTCGGGAACCTCCGACCGGTCGTCGGACTCCGATCGGACGTGGTGCAGGTAGCGGGGCAGCTCGGTGCGGGCGATCGGCTCAACCACCGGGCACCGCCAGTGGCGCACGCGTGGCGGCGAGCACCCGTTCGGCGACGATCTCGGCGGAGCGCACGGCACCCTCGCTGCTCGGGCGCATGGTGTACCAATCGCCCGCGTAGTCGACCGGGCCAAGCGGTCTGGCGATGAATTCGGGTCGCAGCGCCAATGCCCGCGCGGTCGGCACCGGCATGCCGTGGCGAAAGCGGGACACGACCGTGGCCGTACAGGCCGAGGCCAGACCGGGCAGGTAACGCTCGGCGTGGCCCATCAGCACGCGCACCACGTCCGATTCCGGGGCGTCGATGTGGTCATCGGCGATACCGCGGGCCGCGACCAGGGTGACCATGCCGCGCCCGGGAGGCACCCGCCCAGGGTGTTTGCGGTCGTCCAGGATGAACCCGGAGAGTTCGGGATTCTCCACCGCGGGCACCAGTACCGCGAACGACGAGCCCGCGCCCGTCGGGGTGAGCGGGCGGTCGAGCAGGCAACAGACTTTGATCATCGGGCGGTACTCGCAGGCGTGGACGTACGCGGGCGCGTCGGGATGCAACCGCGCGGCCACCGGGGCGGGCACGCACAGCACGGTCGTCCTGGCCGTGATCTCGCCGGAGTCGGTGATCAGCCGCGAACCGTCGACGGACTGGACGCTCACGCCGGTGCTCACCTCGACCCCGTCGGACAGCGCGCGGACGAGCAGGTCCATTCCGCCCTGGTAGGTGCGGAAGGTGTTGCTGGCCCGCACCGCGAGCATGTGGCTCAGCAGCGGCCCGGCAAGTGCCTGTTCGGTGTCCCAGCCGAAGAACCCGCCCGCGAGCGGTTGCAGCAGATAGTCGTGCAGCTCACGGTGGTAGTCGCGGGCGAACTCGGCGATCGTGGTGGCGCCCAGCGGTGTGCGCTCGGGTTCGTCGGTGTCGAACGCGCGTGCGCGCGGGCCCACATGTGCGGCCAGGCGCAGCAGTGACATCCGGGCCGACACCGACAGTCCGGCCCCGGTGAGCAGACCCCGTAGGTCCCCGACATCCTGATGCGCGCGGCCCTCCCGCCAGACCGACACCGGGGCGCCGATCACCGGTGCGTCCACATCGGACAGACCGAGGTCGCGCAGCAGCCGCCAGGTGGCCGGATAGCCGTGGGTGCCCAGCATCTCGAGGCCGGTGTCGATCACATAGCCGTCCCGCCGGTCGGTGTACGCCCGACCGCCGACGTGCTCGGAGGACTCGAACACCCGCACGGACCGCCCTTCGGCGCGCAGCCGGTGGGCGAGTGCGAGACCGGACAACCCGGCTCCGACGACGGCGACATCGACATCAGGGTTCACTGTGTTGCTCCCAGGGTCGGTGCGAGCAGGTTGACGACGATGAGCGAGACGACCATGACGCGATGCGCGCGCAGGCCGAGGGTGCGACCGCCGAGCAGGTCGCCGAGGCCGATGCCGCGCTGCAGTTGCGCGACCCGCATCCCGATCGCGGGCAACATGGCCACGGAGAACCACCACGGCGCCGCGCCGAGCCCGGCGGACAACACGATCAAGGCGATCTCGGTGACCGACAGGGCCACGATGAAGAGGCGGTTTCCCTGTGCGGACAACAACACCGCGACGGTAGGTCTGCCGACGCGCGCGTCGCCGCGGGCGTCGCGGGTGTTGGAGTAGACCCCGAACAGCAGCGGCCCCAGACCGAACAGCACAGCTTGCACGAGGGCGAAGGCGTTCAGCGAACCCGAGATCAAGCCGAGCGCGGCGAGCACCAGACCCGTCCCGAAGCCCGCCAGGAACACCTCCTGCCAGCCACGATAGCTGATCTTGATGCCCCAGGAGTACTGCACGGCCGTCACCAGACACACGGCGATCAACGCGATAGTCCACATCGGACCGAAGGGGGCGATCGCGATCGCCACGGCCCACAGCCCGGCCCCCACGGCCGCGGCCGACCAGCCGAACCGGACCGCGTCGATCACGGTGAGCTCGCCGGTGAGCAGCGGCTTGCGGGCGAGCTTGCGAGCCGGGGCGTTGCGGCCGTAGTTCGCCGCGTCACTGCCGTCGCAGAACCCGGTGACGTCGTCGAAGGCGACGGCCGAGGCGACCACGGCCACCGTGCCGATCAGGAACACCGCCAGCGTGGCGAGCACTCGCGGGTCGAGCCAGGTTCCGGCGAGCGACAACGCCAGCGGCAGCGCGAGGTAGTAGTCCCACACATCCAGCTTGGCCAGCCGGGCGTAGGCGCCGACCTTGCCGGGTGCGGCGGTCAACGACAGCGTCGCGGTCACCTGTTCCCACCTTCGAAATCACAGACCGCGTCGGCGATGTGCTCGACCTGGACGTCGGTCAGGTGCGGATAGATCGGCAGCGCGAGCGTGCGCGCGCTGGCCAGTTCGGCGTGCGGCCAGGCCCGGCCGGGCGGCGCGTACGCGGCGAACGCCTGCTGCGCGGGTAGCGGCGACGGGTAGTAGA
>JALZNB010000519.1 GCA_030857905.1 Actinomycetota bacterium | reverse complement strand
GGTTCCCTGTCGGGAACGGTGGGAACACGCCGGGAACAGCGAAAACAGGCGCAGACGGTGAACAGTCCACTGTGGCCGTTCCCGCCTCGATCGCGAAACGCGTCCCCGCGCTGTTGGCCCGTGTCCGGGCCGCTGTCGACAACGGGAAGCTCCCCGCGCACCCGACCCGCAAGGACGTTCAAAGGTTGCTGCGTTGCCGCGCCGAGGTCGCGGTCGCGGTGACCAACGCGCTGCACACCGACAACGACGGTGGCGACGGACAGGAGGCCCGAGTATGAGTACCCCGAATCCGCAACCGCGTCATGGTGACAACGTGGTCGTGTTGCGCCCCGAGGCCCCGCCCCAGGTTGAGCGGGAGCCCGCCCCGCAGCAGGCGGCCCCGATCGAGGGGGAGGTGCTCTCGGCTGCGGAGAACGCTGTTCTCGATCGTCGTATCGCGCGTTCGGCTGTGCGTGACACCGGTTCGGCGCGGTTGTTGCCCGCTCAGGTATCGGCGGTGATGGCCAAAGTCCAGAACTCCCCTCGAACGATGGTGGTGCTTCGAGTGACGGCTGTGACGTTCCAAGGCGGGAAGTCGTGGGCGGTGCGGGCGTGGGACGCCGGGACGATGGGCGTCTACCGCCGTCAGATCAAGGCCGCCGAAGCCGGGGGCAGGCACGAGGAACTGAAGGTGTGGACCGAGGCCCGCGAGAACGCGGTCGAGCGCCGCCATCGTCGGATCATGGAAATGCCGCAACTGGCGTTCGGGCTGCTCAAGGTCGTCATCGGTGGCGTGGTGGCGCTGCTGGTGTTCGTCGTGGTCGCCGCCGGGTTGGTGCACCTGTCCGGGGCGGGTGAGTTCGGCGCGGTGATCGACGGGGTGTTCTCGTTCGTGCGGTTCGTGGTGTGGATGGTCACCATCGCGTGGACCCCGGTCCTGCTCTCGGCGCCGTTCGCGGTGCTGTTCGCGGCGTTCCGCGAGGGCAAACGCCGCGCCGAGGTCCCGGTGTGGCTACGCCCCGCCGAGGAACGCACGAACACCATCGGGGCGCCGATCACACCGTCTGTCGTGGTCACCGCGCTGCGTGACCTGGGGATTCCCGCGTTGCGCTCGGCGGTGAAGCAGATGGGCGACGCCGGGGCGGCGATGCTGGGGCTGATTCGCATCGCCGGGTGCGGGGTCGAGGTCGACGTCCTGTTGCCCTCTGGTGTCACCACCGACGAGGTGCAGAAACGTCGCCGCAAGTTGGCCGAGAACCTCGACCGCCACGAGCACGAAGTGTTCATCACCATCCCGCAAGCGGCGCGCACGGTGCGGTTGTGGATCGCGGACTCCGGTGCCCTTGACGAGCCGATCGGGCCGTCGCCGCTGGTCATCGACCCCGACCTGACCGCCGACCTCTACACCGGGCGCGCCCCGTGGGGCCAAGACCTACGCGGTGACCTCGCCGCGCTCGCCTTGCTGCAACGCCATCTGCTGATCACCGGACTGTCCAACCAGGGCAAGACCGCCGCGCTACGCGCCCTGGTGTTGTGGCTGTCACTGGACAAGTCCACCGAATTCCACATCGCCGACCTCAAGGGCGCGGGCGACTGGCGCATGTTCGACGGTCTCGCCGCCACCCTCATCCAAGGCCCCACCGACGAACACGTCATCGCCGCGACCGAGATGCTCGAATGGGGTGTGTCCGAAATGGAGCGACGCATCGCCGCGCTCGAAGTATCGGGGGCCACCGACGGTGTCACCCGCGACATGGCCCGCTCCGACCAAGGGTTTCACCCCATCTTCCTGGTCGTGGACGAAGCACAGGTCGCGTTCATGTGCCCCGCCGTGGGCGACGACAAACGCCCCTACGGCGGGTCGAAGAACACCAGCCGCTACTTCATGGCCGCCCGCAAAATCCACAACCAGGGCCGCGTCGTGAATGTCCTGCTCTGGCAGGGCACCCAGGACCCCACCGACCAGAACCTTCCGAAGTTGGTCCGCGAGGGCGCCCATATCCGCGCCTCACTCGTCGTCGGCTCCGAGGAACAAGCCCGCATGGCGTTGGGGGACAAGGCAATCAACGGTGGTGCCGCACCCCACAAGCTCCGCCAGGGCGCCGACAAGGGAACGCTCGTCGTCGCCGGAGACGGCGCGCCCCTGCCCGCCGGGCAAGCCGCCATCACCATCCGCACCCACTTCATCGACGGCCAAGCCGCCACCGACATCGCCGACCGCGCCCGCGCCCTACGCACACCCCGCAACACCCGCCACACAGTCGACCACGACACACCCGTCGACCACCTCGCCGACATCGCCGACGCCATCGGCGAGGAACCCCGCACGCGCACCCCGCTGGTCCTCGCGCGGCTCATCGAAGCCGACCCCGCCACCTACGAGTCGTGGACGTTCGCGGACCTGCACGCCGCGCTCGCCAAGAACGGTGTCCACGCCTACAAGTCCGACGGACAGAAGGTCATCAGGGCCGACCACGTCCGCGCCGCACTCACCCAGCGCGACCAAAACGGCGAGAACGAGTCAGGGACGTAACCAGGGACGCGCCACCCTGTCAGGGACATGTCCCTGACAGGGTCCCTGACCCAACATCCCTGCCCTGACCAGGACCAACCCCAATCAGGGACCCATCCCTCCCACGTCCCTGACACCAGCGAAAACACTTCGAAAAGGGGGTCGAGCCCACCCCTGTGGCTCCCTCCCTCCCCTCCGCACGCCCACCAGCGACTACTCAGCGTCAGCAAAGGACTTCTTATGCGAACGCCCACGATCCATCCCGAACACGTCGTGCTCGGCACCCTCATGCAGGCCACCCCCACCGATGCTCTGCCCCACCTCGACCGGCTCGACCGCGCCGACTTCGCCGACTCTCGCGGCGCGCACACCTACGACCTCATGGACGCCATCGTCGGCGACGGTGTGCCCAGTCTCGACCCCGCGACCCTGCTTGGTGTCGCCCACCGCAACGGCGACATGCGCGACACCAACCACGCACAACTGTTGACCCAGTGGGTGTTCATCGCCTACAGCACCACGGTTCCGTTGGTGGCGCTCGACTTCCACATCACCAGCCTGATCGAGATCAGCTACCGGCGCCGTATCGCCGCGTGCGCCGCGCGCCTGGCCCAGATCGCCGACCACACCCCACTCTCGGAACTCGACGTCCACATCGGGCACCTCACCACCGAACTCGACCGTCACCGCGCACGCATCACCGCCACCACCACACACCCCACCGCCGCCCGGCAGGTCCGGCAGGTGGCCGCATGAACATCACCGCGCGGCTCGTCGTGTTGCTCGTCGCCCAGTCCACCGAGATCGCTCGGCTTCACCGCCACATCCACGCGATCAACGATCACCACCGCGTCGAGACCGCGCGGCTGACTGCACGCCTCAGTGACCCCGATGACGGGTGGAGCCCCGACGCGGAGGACTGCGGAGCGTGCGGCGAGGACCTGTGCCGCTACCACCGGGGCGTCGACGCCGGAATCGGCCACCTGGTCGCCGTCGTCCGTGCGATCGGCGACGACCCCGAGCTGATGAACGACATCCTGCGGGGCGGCGAATGAGCACCGCGACGGT
>JALZNB010000518.1 GCA_030857905.1 Actinomycetota bacterium | reverse complement strand
GGTTCCCGGCGAGCAGCGCGGCCCAGGTCCAGACCTTGTTGACGCCGTGGTGTCCCGATGGCAGGTGACGCAGGGCGGCACCGAGCTTGGCCTCGCGGATCCGGTCCTCGATGTCGGTGCGGCGCCGGAACCAGGCCTCCACGTCAAAGGATCGTCTCGCTCTTCACGCCCTGCTCGGGGTGGTCGTTGGCGGGGATGTTGGTGACGATGAACGAGACGGCGTAGGCGTGGGTCGCGGTGCCCTCCAGGGCCAGGGCGAGCTGACCGGGGGCGATCGTGCGACGCCGTCGCGACCTGGGGTCGGCCGAGATCGCTTCGGCATCGACCCGGACCCGCCGCACGATCGTGTAGGTGTCCTCAGGCCAACCGCCGGGGGCGTAGTTGACTGCGGCGACTTGCGCGCCGGGCATGCCCTGGGCGTCGACCCATGCGTCGTCACTGATGCTGGCGTAGGCGCGCCACATCGCGGTGTTGCGTTTGGCGGCGATCGCGAAGTCACAGCCTTCCTCGACCGCAGCGTTGGCAAGGTCGCCGGTGAAGTAGCCGGCATCGACCCGAGCCCGCGGGACCCGCCCGGTCTCGGCCAGCGCCGTCTGCACCGGCGCGGGGATCGCGGCCAGTGCCCGGCGCAGCATCGCCGCGGCGCGGGGTCGGACGTCGTCGTTGCCCGCCAACAGCTCTGCCGCGAGGCTCACCCCGGCTTCAGCCCAGGTCGCCAGATGTGGACGACCGGCGCGTTGACCGGCGTAGTTGTAGGCAACGCCCTGTTTGCGGGACCCGTAGACCTCCACGTCGGTCGAATCCATGTCGATCGTCAACGTGGTTTGGAGCTTCGCTTTCCGCGGGGCGGGCAGCAGTCCGACAGCACGGGCAACGAGTTCAGCGTTGGCCGACTCGACCCCGGCGAGCTGCTCGTCGCCGAAACGGCGGGCCAGACTCCCCCGCGGTGGTCGCCGGGATCGCCGGCACCGCGGACAACTCGATAGCCGCAACATCAGCCCGTTGCCGATCCAACGAGACCAGGGCGTCCCCACCCAGCAGTTGCGACTGTGCCAGACCAACCAGCAGCTCACCGGCGGTGGCGCCACGGTCACGTTGCTTGATCGGCCCGATCCCGCGATCGAACGTGCCGATCACGTCGAGCTTGGTCAGGAACTCCGCGACTGCGGCGACCCCCGACGTCGCGGTCAATGACGGGTCCGGCGCGCCCACTCGAACGCGCTTCCGGACATGCTTACGACGACGTACTCTCTTCACCGACAGGGCGCTCTTTCCCGCTCGCAGATCACTGGCTTCAACAACCGTGATTCTCCAAGCAGGCAAGGCACCCTCGTCGTTTCAACGCCGATCACGCAGCCGCTACCTGCGGATCCGGGACTGAACAGGACCGTAACCGGACCTGATCTGGGTGGGAAGCGATACGACAGATACCACCCCCCGAAGGTGCTATTACAGATCACCTATATCCGGCCTACGGAATAGAACCGCTCAATACAGGTCAGTTGGCCGCGTCGTACTGGCCGAGTTTGTCTGCAACGCCCATGGCACCCGCACCAGACGCGGACAGAAAGTGAGGGCAGCCAAGAAACTGGCTGCCCTCAGGTTCCGAGTCTGACCGGGAAGGGGGTTCCGGCGCTCATCGCAGGGTCCGTAACTGGGGGGCTCAAACCCTGATCTTAGGGAGGGGGTCTCCCGTAGAACAAGTATCGCGCGGAACCGCCCAGTGGGCCGATGTGGGCGCTGCATCTTTTTGCTTTGCGAGAACGTGCACACCTCGTCTGCGCAAAGCAGAGCCGTCGATGCAGCCACCGGTGGACCGGGCAACCCGGCTACCCTGCAATCCCAGCGAGGGTATGTCGTGGACCCCGACGTCATCAGTCGCACTCCCCAGAAGGGAATTGTTGAACCCCCGGAGGGGCCATTCCCTCTTAGTTCGCGGGGTCGTAACGTCGCGAAAGTAAAGAGATGCCGCGCGCGTCCGTGGCGCCTCATACCACTCAGGAGGTTCGATAAGTCTCACAGCAACTCAGCGGATCATGTTGATGGTGATGGTGCCGCTGCTCGGGGTACTTGCGGCCTACATCACGCTCTGGCATGGCGGCGAGTTGGTGTCTGCTCGTTTGGCTTCGCGGAGGTGGTAGGCAGGCCACACCACGCGATAATCCCCGGCAGAGGTTGTGCCGGGGGTCAGGTAGGACGAGCACCATGACCTGCTTGCCGCCGCTCGGCCAAGTTGTGGTCATGCTCTGCGCCTTCTCAGGCGGGGGCTGACGGGCACGTACTGCTCTTGCTGCTGTTCATCGTGCCGGCTACCGGTCTGCTACTGCTGTTCGCCGGTGACGACGACGTGCTCCCGCTCCACGTCGGTGCGCACATCGC
>JALZNB010000504.1 GCA_030857905.1 Actinomycetota bacterium | reverse complement strand
AGATAGTTGAAGCAGATCAACGGTCGCGACCGCGCCGCCAACTCGATCGAGGTGTTCTCGTTGAGGTAGCGCAGAAGGCCGTAGCCGACCCCGGAGTTCGGCAACGCCCGCAGTTGCTCTTTGACCGTCTTCACCGCCTCGCCTGCCGCACGGTCCCCCCGGCGAGCGGCGGCCAGATCCACCCGGCCTGGATCGAGTCGAACCGGGTAGGCGCTGGTGAACCATCCGACAGTGGTGCTGAGATCGGCGGGCAAGTCAACGGCATCAGGTTGTCTGCCGTGACCCTCAAGTTCAACCAACACGCTGCCGCTGGTTCCGGTCCACCCGCGCACGGCGAGGGCGAGGGCAGTGAGTAGTACGTCATCTATCCCGCCATGGAAATGACCGGGAACCCGCCCAAGTAGCGGTTCTGTGTCAGCTGTCGACAACGTGAGCCGCAGTTCAGCGGTGCGGGCAGCGATGTCGCGGACGGGGTCGATGGGTCGAACCAGCGGGAGCGGCTCGACATCGGACGTGATCGCCTGCCACATCGGCAATTCGGCGAGTGCGCTCGGCCTGCTCGCCTGTTCACCAAGCAGCCTGGCCCACCCGCGTGCCGAAGTACCCGGCCGGGATGCGACCGCGCCCGTCTCCCACGCCGCCCGCAGGTCGTCCAGCAACACCCGCCAGGACACGCCGTCGATGACGAGATGGTGGATCACCAACACCAGCAATCCCGGCTCGGCGCCGCCATCGAGCCAGACACCCACGACCATTCGACCGGCATCAGGGTCCAGAATGGACTGTGCGGCCGCGGCTTCCACGGCCACTTGACCCCGCACGTCTTCGGCGATCACCACTCGGCGAACCTCGGCGACAGAGTCCGCCGGAACGTCGAGCGTCCACCGCTCATCGCGGACCAGTCGGGCCCGTAGCACCTCGTGCCGGTCAAGCACGGCCTGGACGGCGTTGGTGATCGCGGTGGCGCTGGTCGGAGGCAATCGAATCACCATCGACTGACTGAACCGGTCGATCGGACCGCCGATCTCCCGCAGCCAAGCCATGATCGGTGTCTCCGGCACGACTCCGAGCGCCGCTTCCTTTGGCTCACGGACGGTCTCGTCGTCTACGCCCACCGGCACGGCCGTGACAGCGAGCGCGGCAGGCGAATGGTGTCGGAACAAATCTTTGGCGCTGACCAGTAGTCCGGCCGCGCGGGCTCGGGCGACGACCTGGATGGAGACGATGCTGTCGCCGCCGAGTTCGAAGAAGCCTTCGTCCGGCCCGACGTCGTTCAGGCCGAGCACTTCGGCGAACACTGTCCGCAGGATGTCAACGGCCGCGGTGTGGGGACGCTCTGTCGGTTCGACGGCCTCCGGCTCGACGAAAACCGGCCTTGGCGCCAAGTCACCGATATCGATGGCCGACAGGTGTAGGTCCACATCAGACACCATGTGTTCGAGCAGCCGGACCAGTCTGGTGGTGAGATCGACAACCGTACTCTGATCGAACAGATCCGTGCTGTACTCGGCGAATCCGGCCATCCCTGATTCCTGGTCGTCCACAACCGTGACAGTGAGGTCGAAAGACGCGACCCCGGTGTCGACCACCTCGTCTCGCACAATGATCCCCGGCAGGTCGGCGCGGACCGGGGCGTTGTTCTGGTAGGCAAGCATCACCTGGAACAGTGGGTGCCGGTTGGCCGATCGCGGCGGGTTGAGGATCTCCACCAGCCGCTCGAACGGCAGGTCCTGGTGCGCATAGGCGTCCAGTGACACTTGGCGAACTCGGGCCAGCAGATCACGCACGCTTGGATCGCCACTGGTATCTGTGCGCAGGACCACGGTATTGACGAACGACCCGACCACATCGTCAAGGGCCTCGTCCGTCCGCCCGGCGACCGGAGTGCCGATCGGAATGTCATCGCCCGCCCCGACCTTGGTGAGCAGTGCCGCGAGCGCGGCCTGGAACACCATGAAGGGGCTCACCCCCTGTGCGAGCGCGAGCGACCTGACTCGTCGGGCCAGAGGGACATCAATGGCGAAGTTCAGCAGTCCACCCGCGTAGGTCGACTCCGGCGGGCGAGGCCGATCGGTGGGCAGCGCCAGTTCGTCGGGGATTCCGGTGAGCGCGGTCTGCCAGTACGTCGCTTGTTGCCGGGCCAACGAGTCCGACATGAGTAGATCGCGTTGCCATGCCGCGTAGTCGGCGTACTGGACCGGCAGATCGGTCCATCCGGGATTTTCGCCGCGAGATCGCGCTTGATAGGCCAAGGCAAGGTCATTGATCAGTGGTGTGAACGACCAACCGTCACCCGCGATGTGGTGCAGCACGAACAACAGTACGTGTTCCTGCTCGTCCACATCGAACAGTGTCACACGCAACGGCGTCTCGGCGGCGAGCGGAAAGCAGTGGCGCGACGCGTCGGCCAGGTCGGCGGAAAGCGTGTCCTCGGTGGTGGACCGCCGCAGCAATCCGGAATCCGCACTGTCCCGGATGACCTGGCGGGCCACACCATCCACCTCGGGGAACACCGTACGCAACGACTCGTGTCTTGCCACGATGTCATCGACCGCCGCGGCCAACGCACCCGTGTCCAGCGGGCCGGACAGTCGCAACGCGGCGGCGATGTTGTACGTCGCGCTAGGACCTTCAAGCTGGTGGAGGAACCAGAGACGCTGCTGTGCGAACGACAGCGGCAGCACATCGGCCCTGGGCACCGCCACCAATTTCGGTCGCGCCACGTCAGTGAGCGCTTCGACCACACCCGATGGCGTCGGGGATGCGAACAGTGCCTGGATGCCGAGTTCGGCACCCAATACTGTCCTGATGCGACTGGCCAGGCGGGTTGCGAGCAAGGAATGCCCGCCCAGTGCGAAGAAGTCGTCGTCACCTTCGACCACGTCCACGCCTAGCACGTCCGCGAACAGACCACAGACGATCTGCTCGCGTGGATCGCGATTGGCCCTGGCTCGGCGGGATTGCTGGATTGGCTCCGGCAATGCGGCTTTGTCGAGCTTTCCGTTGACAGTCAACGGCAGTTCGTCCAACGTCACAAACGTGGCAGGAACCATGTGCGCGGGCAGCACATCGACCAGGTGGGACCGCAGTGCCTTCGGGTCCCCACCGACGATGTACGCGATCAGCTTCCCATCCTTGGCGACAACCGCGGCCGAACGAACCGTCGGGTAAGCGACGATCGCGGCCTCGATCTCACCGGGTTCCACCCGGAACCCACGGATCTTGACCTGATCGTCCGCACGTCCGACGAAGACCAGCACGCCGTCCGTGCCGATGCTCGCCAGATCACCCGTGCGATATAGCCGCGATCCCGGTCGCCCGAACGGGTCTGCGACAAAGCGCTGCGCGGTCAGGGCTGGGCGGCCAAGGTAGCCGCACGCGACACCCGGGCCGCCGACGTACAACTCCCCCACCACACCGGGCAGTACCGGACGGAGGAAACCGTCCAACACGTGAAGCTGCGCCCCCGCGACCGCCTCACCACCCGCGCGAGTCCACCGATAAGCGTCCACTGTGGTCTCTGTTGGACCATACAGGTTGTACGGTGTGCAACCTGGCGTGTCGAGCAGTCGATTCCACAGCGCAAGCGGAACCGCCTCACCACCGACAACGATCACCTCTGGGCGGTGTCGGCTCGCGTCCAGCAGACCGCAGTCGGCCACGGCGGCCAGGTGCGCGGGCGTCAAGTCGAGATAGTCGATGCCGTGTGTGGCAACGTAATCGGCCAGCGCGGCCGGGTCACGCATGACGTCTTCGTCGACCACGTCGAGGTGATGACCCGCGACCAGCCACAACACGGGGTCCCAGGCCGAGTCGAACGAGAACGACGCGGTGTGGGCGATCCGCAGCATACGTCCACCCGCCTGCCGGAACACCGAGTCGCGCTGGCCCGCGAACAGGTTGGCGAGGTTGGTGTGATCGACCACGACGCCCTTCGGGGTGCCGGTCGACCCGGATGTGTAGATCACATAGGCCGCGTCGGCGAGAGCCGGAGCCGTGGGTTCGGTCGCGGCCACCGGCAGGTCGTCGATGGTCAAAACAGTCTCGGTCGCGGAAAACTCAGACTTGGCAGTGGTCAATACGACAGCCGGATCGGCGTCGGCGATCATGAAAGCCAAGCGGTTCTCGGGGTAGCCGGGGTCGAGTGGCACCGCGACGCCGCCTGCCTTGAGCACGCCGAGCAGTCCGGGGACCATCTCATCGCGCGGCAACGCCAAGGCGACCCGCTGCCCCGGACCGACGCCCCGCGCCGCGAGCGCACGTGCGATCCGGTCGGTCCGCGCGTCGAGGTCGGCGAAGGTGGTCCCGTTGAGAGCCAGGGCCTCCGGCGTCCGCGCCGCTTGCTCGCGGAACAACTCGGGCAGCGTCCGCGTTTCCTGAGGCCGCACCGGCCACGAGGTCGGGTTCGTGCGCAGATCGACTGCGCCAACCCGGTGATCCACATCGCTGGTGAGCAAGGTCGACAACAGGTCCAGCGTCCGTTGGGCGCTCTCGCGGTCGAATGCGGGCGCGCGGTAATCGATCGTCAGCGACAATCGGTTTCCGACCGGGATCACGGTCAGCCCAAGTGGGTAGTGCGTCGCGTCATGGCCGTGAACGCCGGTCACCGTCACACCTGGCGCCGGGTCGGGCAGATCAGCCGGGCTCAGCGGATAGTTCTCGAACACGACGAGTGTGTCGAACAGTTGGTCGTGGCCGGTCGCCCGCTGGATGTCGGCCAGCCCGACATGCTGATAGTCGAGCAGGGTCGCCTGCTCACGCTGCACTCGGTCGAGAAGATCCGCCACTGTCTCCTGTGGACGAACTTTGATCCTGACTGGCACGGTGTTGACGAACAGGCCGACCATCGCCTCCGCGCCAGACAGCCCGCTGGGCCGGCCGGCCACCGCGGTGCCGAACACCACATCGGTTCGCCCGGTCAGCGCGTTCAGCAGCAAACCCCACGCGCCTTGGACGAGAGTATTCATCGTCCATCCGCGTTGGGCGCAAAGCGCGGCGATCTCGGCGGCGGGTAGGTCCACCGTGACGCGTCCCGGTGCGCCCTGGGCCTCGCCCGCGACCAGAGTCGGTCCCTCGATCCCGGACAGGGCCACCGACCACGCCGCGATCCCTTCCTCGTCGTCCTGATTCGCCAGCCACTCCAGGAATTCCGGGTAGGCGGGCGCCGGTGCCAGTTCGGCGTGATCACCACCCGTGCCGTACAGAGCGAACAGCTCTCGCAGCACAAGCGCCAGCGACCACCCGTCCATGAGCAGGTGGTGACAGGTGACGACAAACCGATGCGCGGTCCCATCGGTCGCGAGCGCGAACCGGATCAACGGTGCCGTGTCCACAGCGAACGAATGCTCCCGTTCGTCCTGCGCCACACTGTCCACATCAGACGTCTGGACCACCCGGAAAAGCGCGGGAACCTCAGCACCGATTACCGCGAAAGCACGCCCGTCCGCCGCGGAGCGGAACGCCGCCCGCAGGTTGGGGTGCCTACGCAGCATCGCGTCCGCGGCCCTGCGCAGTACGGTCGGATCTACGTCGCCCGCGAGGTCAACCATGAGCTGGACCGTGTAGACGTCAGAACCACGCTTGGCGTGATAGAGCAGTCCTTCCGCCAACGGTGACAACGTCTGGATGTCCACCGCGCCAGGGGCGAGTGCGTCGATCGCCGTTTGGTCGAGACCCGTCAACGGAACATCACTCGGGGTCAACCGGGACACCGCGTGGTCCGCGTGCACAACCAGTGCGTCGAGCGCACGGAACCACGCGTGGGACAGATCGTTGACGGCGTTCTCGGACAGCACTCCCGCTGGCCATGTCCACGTGACCGACAACCGCGGGCCGTCCGGGTGATCGCGGACGTCAGCGGTGATCTCCAGGCAGTGCGCGGCAGGAAGATCCTGGTCGGCGCCAGCGCGCAGCGCCCGGTCCTCCCCCACCAGCCCCCAGTCCCCATCCGCCGCGTCGAAGCGACCGAGGTAGTTGAACCCGATCTTCGGCGCCGGATAGGCCGCGAGCGTGGACGCGGTGGACGCGTTGAGGTAACGCAGCAGACCGAACCCATCCGTGTCCTCCCGCACCGCGGCGAGCTGTTCTTTGGCCCGCCGCAACGCTTCTCCAGCCGAGGAACCACCGGCCATCGCATCATCGACATCGAGCGGGCCAGGGTCGAGTCGCACCGGGAAGATCGTGGTGAACCAACCGACCGTTCGGGACAGGTCACCGCCGCCCTCACGGCCATGGCCTTCGAGGTCGAGCGTCAACGCCGTCCCGATCGCGCCATGGCGTCCACGCCAGTCCGCGACGGCGATCACCAACGCGGCGAGCAACACATCGTTGACGCCCGCGCGGAACGCGGCGGGAACAGAGGTGAGCAGCGGTGTGGTGTGGGACGCGTCGAGAGTGCGACGCAGGTGGCAACCGGTGGCGACGACATCGCGGGCCGGGTCGAGCGGTCGGGAC
>JALZNB010000457.1 GCA_030857905.1 Actinomycetota bacterium | reverse complement strand
GTCCGTGGCGGCTGGGCGACATCGTCGGGGCCGCCTTGGTCCTGCTGCATCGGGAGAACCATCGGACCACATAATCGGCAACGATTGATCACATAACGCGACACACGGTCACTCGGAAAGGCTCATTTCGCTCGACGACGCCGTCAGCAGCGCGAACCAGAGAATGCAAAACAGGAGTCACCCGCAACGGGTAATGATCCTGTTCCCATCCTTGTGGTGCCCCCGGTGCGACTCGAACGCACACTGGACGGATTTTGAATGGTCTGGTTTCCGTGCAACAGCAGTGTGCTGACCTGCACAGACGAGCCGTAACCCCTTGCTGCGTGGGTGATTTCGGTACGCATTCGGCACGCGGACCGCGCACAGCCATCTGAACTGTTTCGCATAGCTCTTCGACGCACTAAGACGCGGCCACTCCGCAAAGATGCTGCCGATCATCGGCTGCGCTGGTACACAGGCCCTCATGACGCTGCCCGAGGTGAACCAGCCGTTCAGCATGTCCGGTCTGTTCTGGAAGCCTGACGCACCCGACAAGCACGTTCCCGGGCGCCTCTACCGCACTGAGGAGGGCATCCGCGTCCAACTGTTCGACGACCTGCGTCCCGGACCGAGTTACGTCCCCACGGCACCGGACGACGAGAACACCTCCTACGAGGAGGTCCCGTCACCGCACCAGGACGACCCGCTCACGCTGCACGGACACCTCAGCGGAGGCCATCGTGTCACTGCGTGCGAATGCATCACCGTTCAGTCGCGGGAGACCTGGTCAAGCCAGCAGGTAGCCGAGTACGTCCTCACACCACGCCACGTGCTCTTCGGCGGACACACCACCGGTCTCGACCAGGAGTTCACCGGCATCAAGATCCGCACCGCCGGCCTCGACGAGTGGGCGGAACTGCCCGGATTCACCCGCAGCCGTAGCAACGACAACACCTTTCACATCAGCCTGCGTTCGGAAGCCCCCGAACCTGTATCCCTTCTCAGCGGCGCCAGTCTGGCCCTCACCCAGACCCCGCAGTTCACTCCGCTCACGCCCCGCAGCGGCGCGATCACGCGGGAGACCTGGCTCAAGATCACCGGCTTGGCGCCGGCCACGTCACAACAGCTTGATAGCAGCATCCTCACACCGCTGACCACCCTGATCTGCCTGTGCACCGGACAAGACGATCCCGCCACCCACATTCAGCTCACCATCGACGGAAAACAGTGGCTCCCCCTAGCCGCCAACTACCTCCATCCACCCCGCTCCACCAAGACCGAGAAGCCTCTTGCGGGGCTGACCGATCTCGGCCTGACGGGAGTCGCCTCATGGCTGGACCAGGTCGACCGCCTGGGTCCGCTGCCGCCCGTGGTCGCGCACTTCTCCGCCCACCAGCGCACTACACGGCTAGAGACGGCGGTACTGGAATTGACGACCGTGGCCGAAGGACTGCACGCCCGCCTGTTCCCCGACACGCGCCGACTGGGCGAGCAGGACTGCGACTTGGCCAAGAAACACGTCAGGGAGGCGGTCAAAGACCTCAACCCGAACATCGGCGAGATCCTGCGCAGCATGCTCACCCACCTCGCCGAACCCGGCTACACCACCAGACTGCGAGAGTTGGCTGCCGCCGTGGAACCAGCCGCCCCCGGAATTTGCGGCAAGACGAACAGATGGGCGGCGGCAGTCTCCACCGCGCGCAACTCTTACGCGCATCGAACTGCGGGCATGATCGAGGAAGAGGATTGGGGCGCGCTCCTCACCGTGATCGAGTCGCTGGCATGGCTCATGCGCTGCCTGCTGCTGTTGAACGCCGGGCTGAGCGAAGAAACCCTGCGACAGAGGCTGCGTCACAACAGCTCCTACCTACTGTTCCTCAACCGGGCAGCCCACAACCTTCCGAATGCGTACCCGGCCGCAATCTAAGTCCTCCTCGAACGAAACATCGCCCCACCACCCCACGTGCCGTTTTCAACCCCAGCGTGATCATGGTTTCGCGGCAGTCCACGTCATCGGGTACTTCGCTTTTACTCCGGAACGGGAAAGTCGTAGATCATCTCGGCACTGTCGGCGGCGATCAGGGAAAGCATGACCTCTACAGGTCGTCCCTCCTGATCGAAAATCGTACGCACGAACTCCAGCACTGGCGTGCCCGGCAAGAGTTCCAGGGTTGCCACCTCAGTCGGTGACGGCATCCTCGCCGACCACTCCTCGCGGATTCGCGTGGGAGTATGCCCAATCGCGTCCAACTGCGCGAAGTCTGACGACCCCGGCTCGGTCTCACGCAGCTTCGTCCGCTCTACAACATCGAGCGGGTAGTAGGAGTCTGCGACTTGGATCGGACGTTCCTCAAGAGACACCAGCCGTTGACGCGTCCACACGGGAGTGTCGAGAGGGATAGAGAGTCGCTCGGCGACCCTCTCGGGCGCAGAGACGGTGGCGAGTTTTCTGATAACCCTGCTTGCGCGGCGGTTCTGCTCTGTTGCTTCGGCTCCGAGTACGGCCTTTTGCCACCTGCTCCGGGCATACCGCTCGGTTCCATGTCGCTGCATGTGTCGTCGTTCCCGCACGAAGACCCCGCGGCCCTGCTCCGAAACTGTGAGCCCCTCGTTCTGAAGCATGGCGATGGCAGTTCGTGCGGTCATCCGGGCGACACCGTACTTCTCCATGAGAGCTTTCTCGCCTGGAAGACGACCGCCAGGCTGGTGAGTGCCTTGCGCGATCGCATCCCTGATGTCGCGGGCGATGTCCGCTGAGCTCACTCTGTCCCTCGCTCCGACTGCATCTTCTCTATGCATGTTGCTCATAGTAGCCCCTCGTGGTGTCAGACGTAGAGAAGCAACTTGTTCTCTAGAGAAGTTGACAGCCGTCTAGTCGTGTGTCAGGCTTGCCTTGGTTACCTAGAGATCACTCAAGTCCTCTAGGTCTCATGGCACTCAATCTCGCTGTGCGAGCGAGCGGCACTCATGTGTCGTCAGGTGGTCGGCCCCTTTGTTTGGGGTTTTACCATTGCGCACGACGTTCCTGAGGTGGCCCGATTTGTCGGGAGCTGATGGATATCAAAGTCTTGCATGCGCAATCACTACATGAGATAAGGCCTCGGGAGCGGGGCTTCATAGCTGTATTTCGTGTGCCCTTTTCCGGGAGGAATAGGGCATGCCGAAGGCGTTGGTTTGCGCTTGTTGGCGCAGGTCAACGCCTCTTTTGCGGTCTGGTGGCGTTGTCGCGATGAGCGGCACGCCACCAGGCCATTTTCCTTTTCCACTTCCTCATCACGGAGGTACTCGCATGTCTGGAATGAACATCGAAAAGCCGTTGCCGGTCGAGTGTTCGGTGGTCAGCGCTCTGCGTCTGTCGGAAGAGCGAGCGTGTGGGGGTTATCTCGCTGCCCGTAAGGCGATGGTCGGGACCGGGACGAGGGCGTTGTCGCTGGGCCGGTTGGCCGCCGAGCAGCCGGGGCGGGCGGACTACCGCGACGCGTGGCTCGCCGCGAGGGCAGATCACACGGCGGCATTGAACCGCACCGAAATCGCCTACGACCGGTGGCTGCGGGCGCAGCTACGCACTGATTCCGCCTGGACCGCCACGACCGGGCGCACTGCGGCTTGAGCTGCACCACAACCGAGAGGAACTCCCAGAGATGGACACCACTTACTACTCAGATGGGCTCACAGAGTCCGCGATTGACGGGCTGTTGGCGGAGTTGGACGCGGTGGCGGTGGCGGTGCCGGTTCGTCGTTCGACGTCGCCGTTCGCGGACCAGGTGGCGGATGAGCGTCGTGAGCGGCGTGAGCGCAACCGGCAGATGGCCCGGTTTCATCGGTCGAACGCGCTGGTCGGTGGCCAGCAACGACAGGGCAAGTCGGCCCTGTCGGTGTCGCTCTGCTCCGGGCTTGGGGATGTCGAGAGGGAGGCCGCGTGATGTCGGCTCTTCCTGAGGGTCTGCTTGCGGCTCGTGCGCAGGTGGTTGAGGAGTTGAAGCGGGCGGATGCGAAGGCGACGACGTTGTTGTCGTTGGTGGGGTTGGCGTTGGCCGGGGTGGTGGCGTTGTCGGGCAGGCCGTTGCCGCTGGTGGCGCTGGTGGCGTTGTGGGTGTCGGCGGTGCCGGTCTTGGCTGGTGTGTTGGTGCTGTTGTCGGCGATTCGTCCGCGGTTGGGTGATGTGGCCTGCGGGTCGTGGTTGCACGCTGCGCAGGTCGGCCCGGAGTCGTTGTTGCGCGTGTATGCCGATACCGATGAATCGGCGGTCGCCGCGTCGACTCATCTGTGTGCGTTGGCGGTGATCACGCGGTCGAAGTACCGGCGAATCCAGGTGGCGGTGACCCTGCTGGTGGTCGGTCTGGGAGTTCTCGCGGTGGCGTTGGTGCTCTCGGTGGTGACGCGATGAGCAGCGTGATCACGTTGCCGTGGAACGGTCAGCAGTGGCCGGGCCGGTTCGAGGACGGGGTGCCGACGTTCACCTTCCGGTCGGCGCCGAAGGGTTTGGTCACTCGCCGCCAGTTGCGTGGTGCGGGCCTGTGCCCCGGCGGGCATGAGTACGTCGCTCAGCTCAAGTGGGCGCGTGGGCGACGGTGGGCGCGGCTGTATCTGCTCGACCTCGCCCGGCCGACACCGGGCGCGACGACACCTCAGTTGGCTGCTCTGTACCGCGCCAACCGTGCGCTGCGCACCTGCCGTTCCTGTGGCACCACGTTCCCCTACCGGCTTCCCGTCTCCTACGGGCGGGTGTGCTGGACCTGTTACAGCGCAACCGAAAGCGAGAACTCGATATGACCAGGAACCGTCCGCCGAACGCCGATGACCTGTCGAGGAACAACAACCAGATGAAAGACCACGTGGACGCCCAGAACGATGCCAAGACCGATGCGGTGGCGATGTTGACCGCTGATGTTGTGGTGTTTTCCGTGGTGGATGGCGACTTTCACGTTCTGTTGATCAAGCGTGGGTGGGCGCCGTTCGAGGGTTGTTGGGCGTTGCCGGGCGGCAAGGTCGACCTGGGCGAGACGTTTGAGCGGGCCGCGCTGAGGGAGTTGGCCGAGGAAGCCGGTATCGCTCTGGGTTCTGATGATGTGCGCCGTGTGGGTGTCTACGACGCTCCCGCCCGTGATCCGCGTGGCAGGTACGTGTCGTGTGCCTATATGGCCCTGGTGGGCGGCGATGTCACCGCTACGGCGGGGGATGACGCCACCGACGCCAGGTGGGTGTCGGTCGCCGATCTGCTCGCCGACCAGGACGCCTTGGCGTTCGACCACGCTCGCATCCTCGCCGACGCGGTGGCGTTGCTGGACTGATGCGGGAGACGAGGTCGTCTCCGATTCGAATATCCCAAATGGACACACACCGTGCGTGAAAGGGACAAGCCATGAGTAAGCCCAAGGACAACATGCCCGATTCCGACGCCGTCGCCTCGATGCTTCAGCGCATGGCCAAAACTGCGGCCGACAGTGAGGCGCAGGCGGGCAAGCATGGGAGCAGTGCCGAGTACGACCAACTTTCGGCCGCCTACCGCGACGCCCGCAAGCCCAACTAGCTCGTGGTTTCGAAGCGTTGCGCTCGCCCGGATGTGGGGTGTTGCCCGGCCCATGAGTGGCCGGACCCGGATGGGTGCCGTTGGTGTGGGCGGTCGTACATCGGTCACGGCACACGCGGATCGACCGCCCCCGGTATCGGCTCCCATTGCTGGACCGAACCCACCGCTCGACAACGCGCCGACCGCGTCGACCACCAGGCCCCGAAGTAGAAGCAGACCGAGCGTTCACCACAAGGGAGAAGAGACAGACATGGATGGCTGGGAGACGTCGTATGGGTGGCAGTGCACGTGCGGGACAACGTCGTTCATCACGTTCACGCACCAGTCGAGCGCTGTGGACGGTGCGGACAAGCACCAGCGGAAGGCCGGTGAGCACGGGGTGACCCTTGTCGAGCTGCACACCGAGACCTCCGACGAGGACGACGAGGACGACTACGAGGACGACGACTACGAGGACTAACCGGCACGGGGGTGTGCCGTATACGCGGCCACCGACCCTTGATCAGAGAGTGAATCCGATGCCCCGCAAGCGTTCCACACTGGACTTGACCGCCGATGACTCCGAGGCCACCCGCAAATTTTTCGCGCTGAGGGAGGGCGGGTATCGGGGGCCGATCGACCAGGACGGCGACAAGGTCACCCAGGGCCCCGCGTTCGAGATCCTCACCGCGCTCGACCAGGCCGCCGCCGAGTTTGAGCGCGGCGGCAGGTAGTCGTGCCCCGATCCGGCGGTCACCCCCGCCAGGAAACGTCCGCCGGATCGGGCCCTTGCCCCACCACCACAACACTGGAAGTGGAGAGACCCTGATGGTATCGCCTGAGATCGCCGGTTCGCCGGCCGTCGACGCGGCCGCGATCGCGGAGTTGTTGCGTTCGATGCCCCGGTACGACGCGCCCGCCGCAACGCGTGCGGTGTGGCTGGACCGCAAGGCCGTGGTGCTCGACAGCATCGCCGCCCGGTCGGCGACGGCCTGCCCGTACTGCGAGTGGCCCGGTGGCCACGCCCCCGGATGCCCGCGCGCCGCCCACACCACCAGCGGAGTCCTGTGATGGCCAAGCCGAAGCTCCCGATGCACGTCGAGGCCAGGCGCGGTTGGTTCAGCGGCGTGTCCACGACCCTGTGCGGGCTCACGCTCAAGGTCAACAAGGCAAGTCACTTCGCCGCCGTGACCTGTCCCGCCTGCGCCGCCGCGCGCAAGGCCATGAAGAAGGGGAATCGCTGATGTCGGACTACATCCACATTGGACGCCAGAGTTGGTGGAACAGCTCGGTGACCACCTTGTGTGGCATCAAGTTCCCCAAGGGAAACCACGACAAGCAGGGCGTGTTCACCGCGTCCACCTGCCCCGCCTGCAAAACCGCGACGAAGAGGGGGAAGAAATGAGTTGGCAGGAGGAGCGCCGCGCGGACCAGGCGGCCAAGGCGGAGCGGGCGCGGGCGAACATGGCCGCTGAGGCGAAGGAGCGGCGCGAGGACCGGGCGGCTGAGGCCGGGCGGGCGCGGGCGGATGTCGAGGCGAAGCTCAAGGCGCGGCGGGCGGCGAAAGCGGCTCGTGTGAAGCAGGGCAAGGCGCGGCGTGCGGCGGTGGCGGCATGGGTGCGTGGGCACATGCTGGATGTGTTGTTCGTGCCGGTGATCGTGGTTCCGGCGGTGTTGGCGTGGTCGGCGATGGCCGCCTATGGGCACAGCGTGTTCGGTCCGGTCGGTGTGTTGCTGCCGCTTTTCAGTGAGGCCGCGATGTGGGCGTTCGCGATGGCGGTCACGGTGGCCACCAGGGCGGGCAGGGCGACCGGGTGGCTCAAGGCCGGTGTGTGGGTTTTCGCTGCGGTGGCCGCTGTTCTCAACTTCGTTCACGGAATCACCACCCCTGGTGGTGTCGCCGCCGGGGTGGTGATGGCCGTGGTGTCGATCGGTGGCGTGGTGGTTCACCAGTTGGTCACCGCGGGGCCGAGTCGGCCCCGGCGGACGCGTGCGGAGCGTGCGGCGGCCCGGTTGGAGCGGTTGGCGGAGCGGCGGGTCCGGTCGGTGCGGTGTGCGGCGGTGCGCACTGCGGTCGCCGACCTGGCCAACGATGGGACGGCGCGGCTGGTGTTCCGCCCTGGCCTGGTCACTCTCGCCCGCCACAAGGTCACGCGTCGTGCCCGGCTGGTCGAGGCGATTACCCCCGGCCTCATCCCCGCGACCGTGGTTGATCCGTTGGGTGACGCGCTTGCCGATGAGGTGTCGGTCTATCTGTCGGGGTTCCCTGTCGGGAACGGTGGGAACACCCCGGGAACAGCACAAACAGGTGACGACGATGGTCGGTCCACTGTGGCCGTTCCCGCGTCAATCGCGAAACGCGTCCCCGCGCTGTTGGCCCGTGTCCGGGCCGCTGTCGACACCGGGAAGCTCCCGCCCCGCCCGACTCGCAAGGACGTTCAACGGTTGCTGCGTTGCCGCGCCGAGGTCGCGGTCGCGGTCACCAACGCACTGCACCACACCGACAACGGCGGCGACGGACAGGAGGCGCGGGTATGAGCGGGGGTCTGTTGTTGGGGTTGTTGTCGAAATGTGGGACGGGCGCGTTGCTGCGGTTCGTGGGTGCGGCGTTGGTGTTGGCGCTGTTGCAGGTGGCGCGGGTGCCGTTGGTGGTGATCGTGCGGGTGCTCGACGGGGTGATGTGTCGGCTTGACGGCTACGCGACGGGGCAGGCGGGCCGTCGGGGCCTGGTGAACAGGTTCGCGGTCCCCGCGGACTCGGTGGCGGTTTCGGTGCCGGTGATGGGAGGTGCTCGATGAGCAGGACTCGTACAGATGTGGCGGTGGATTGGGTGGTGTGGCACGCGGCCGAGCTGGTCGCGGTGGGGGTGCCGGTGCTGTTGGCGGTGTGGGTGGCGTGGTGGTTCGCGGCGCTGGCACTGCTCGCGTCCGGGTTGTGGATCGGGCACGAGGTCCGCACCCGCCGCACCCGCGCCGCGACCACGGTTGCGGGGCCCCCGGCCGAGTTGACCGCCGCACAGGAGCGCGCCACACACGACGACAGGAAGGAGGCAACGGCATGACCACGAGCGAACACGACAACGTGCACTACCTGCCCGGACCGATCCAAATTCCTGCGGTTCGCGCCGACCAGGCGGATGACTCGGCGGTGTTGGAAGGCGAAGTGCTCGACGCCCAGGAGTACCGGGATTTGACCACGCAGCGCGGTATGGCGTTGGAGCGCTACAGGGGTTACCGCGCCACCGTCGTGACCACTGTGCGCACGGTGCGCACCGCCGCCACCCACCGCCGCACCCGGATGGTGGTGCGGCATGTGGTGGCCTACCCGGTGGCGGGGGCGGGTGTGGTGGTGCGCAGGTGGCGTGACAGCCATGGCGCGAACCGGTATGAGCGCAGGATGCGCGCCGCGGAGTCCTCCGGTGATGAGGACATGCTGCGCTACTGGCAGGAAGCCGACACAGCGGAGAAACAACGCCGCCACGCTCGGGTGATGGACTGGGTTCGCGCGCCCGGTGATCTGCTCAAGGCGATCGCGTTCGCGATCGCCGGGTTCGCCGGTCTGCTGTTGGTGCTCGGGGTGGTGCTCGCGATCGAGTCCGGCGAGTTCACCGACGTGCTCGCACCCGTCACGACGGTGATGGACGCGGTCGCGTTCACCGTGTGGTTTCTGACCACCTACGGGGTCCTGGTGCTGATCGCGGGCACGGTCGGTGTCGGTTATCACCTCTACCGCACCGGCCGTGACCACGCCGACGTGCCCACCTGGCTTGCGGGTACCACCGAGTCCGGCCCTGGGGACACGATGGACACCCTGCCCGATGAGGGCACCATCGTGCGTGCGTTGCGCAACCTCAACATCCCCGGCTTCAACCGGGCGATGAAAGACGGGTGGCGGGTGCAGTTCATCCAGCCGCCCACCGTGGACGGCAAAGGGTGGCGTACGCAGATCGCGCTGCCCCCGGCCTGCCCGGTCGAGGAGATCGTCAAGCGCAAGTCGACGTTGGCGCACAACCTGGTGCGCTACCCGATCGAGGTGTGGCCCACCGAACCCAGCCCGGCCGTGCTCGATCTGTGGGTCGCCAAACCCGGCGCGCTCTCCGGCCCGATCGAGCCGTGGCCGCTGCTCGCCGACCTCGACAACACCCGAAGCGACTACTTCGCCGGAGTCCCCGTGGGGGTCACCATCAAAGGCGATGTGGTCAAGGCACGTCTGTTCGAGGCCAACTACGTCCTCGGCGGCATGATGGGCTCCGGCAAGTCCACTATGGCCATCACCAGCGCGTTGGGTGCGATGCTGGACCCGCTGGTCGACATCGACGTGGTCGTGATGGCGGAGAACGCCGACTACGACCCGATGCGCCCACGGCTGCGCAGCCTGGTCACCGGGGCTGGTCCCGACACCATCGACGCGTGCATGTCCCTGCTCACCGACCTCTACGAGGACATCTCGGTGCGCGGGAAGGCACTGAGGGAACACGGTGAACGCGCCAACTCCCGCGCCCTGGCACAGAAGGACTCCCGGCTACGTCCACGCCTGGTGATCATCGATGAGTGCCAGAACCTGTTCATGGGCGAGCAGGGCAAGGACGCCATCGAGACCGCGTCCAAAGTCGTGTCCACCGCCCGCAAGTACGCCATCACCCTGATCTTCCTGACGCCCGAACCCAGCAAGGACGCCATTCCCCGCAAGATCACCAGCATCACCTCGAACAAGGCGTGCTACGCGATCGGCGACCAGATCGGCAACGACGCCATCCTCGGTACCGGCAGCTACAAAGCGGGAATCAGCGCGGTGGGCCTGGTGCCGAAGACCGACGAGGGACCCGGTGACGTCGGCACCGCCATGGTTCGCGGGTTCACCGCGAAACCCGGACTGCTGCGCACCTTCTACGTCAACCAGGCCGACGCCCACCGCGTCACCGATCGCGCCATGGAACTACTCGAACACCACCCCGCCGACCAGAACACCGCAGAGGTCCACACCGCGCCCGACCCGCTCGCCGACACCCTCACCGTCCTGGGCACCGACCGGCTTGTCCGCGACCACGAAGTCATCCAACGCCTCGCCGCGCACAACCCGAGCGCCTACCGGGGATGGACCAACAAGGAACTCGGCGCCGCACTCGGCGACGCAGCCCCCTACAAAACCATGGGCTACCTCCACGTCTCCCGCGCCCGCGTCACCGACGCAATCACCGACCGTGACGAAAACGGCGATAGCGAAGAGGGAGACGAGTAGGGAAACCGCAGGGAGGGAGGGAAAAACCCCTCACCCCTTCCCTCCCCGCCTTCCCTCAACCTGACCAGCGGCAACCCCCAAACAGGGAACACAGGGAAGCACTCCCTCCGACCAGCGAAAACCCCGAAAACCAGGGACTTGAGACCCCACACCGGTCTCCCTCCCTCCCTTCAGCACGCCCACACTCAGATACACACAGTTACTGATGGGAATACGGCATGAGTACCGCCCACAGCACCGACCACGCCCCGAGCGACATCCCCGCGACTCTTCAGGAGACCACTGTGGACACCATCGTGGTGGAGTCTTTCGGCTACCTGCACGCCCCGCCACCGCCGGCCGCGACCGTGGTCGTGGACCTGCGTCGCCGGATGCGAGACCCGCACACCGATCCCGCGCTGCGTGCCCTCACCGGACGCGACACCCCGATCATCGACAAGGTGTGGAACGCGCCCCACTTCGCCGAGATCTCCCAGGCCATCCGCGCGCTGACACTGGCCATGGTCGTGCCCGGTGAACCCCTGCACCTGGCCATCGGGTGCGCGGGCGGGCGCCACCGCTCGGTGGTCATGGCCGACCACACCGCCGCACTCATGAACGCGATGCTCCCCGACATCGCAGTCTTCGTGCGCCACCGCGACATCGCACGCCCGGTGGTCCAGCGATGAACCCCGCCCAGGACCAGACCCAGGACGAGTCCCTGTGCATGTGCTGCTGCGACCGGTTGCCCGGCACCCACACCGCAGGACAGTGCGGCAACTACTGATCCATGAGCCCAGACGCGGGACACGACACCCGATAAGCCCCCCCAAAAAAAGAACGCCGGTCGGTGCGGGTGTCACGTCCCCGCACCGACCGGTCACCACTCCGCGCATCCACAGGAGACCGCCATGCCAACGTTCCATCCGCATCGGCCCACCTCGGCCCGCCGTGTCCTGGTCACCGGGTCGCGTGCCTGGATCGACATCACCACGATCCGTCTTGCTCTGCGCCCCTATGCCGCGGCCGGGGTGGTGCTTGTGCACGGAGATGCCCGTGGAGTCGACCGGGCCGCCGTCGCGATCTGGCGGTCCTGGTGTTTGCCGACCGAGGCGCACCCCGCCGACTGGGCCACCCACGGCCGCGCGGCCGGACCCATCCGCAACCGGTTGATGGTCGCACTCGGCGCGGACGTGTGTCTGGCGTTCATTCGCGACCACTCGCCCGGCGCCACCGGATGCGCCGCACTCGCCGAAACCGCCGGAATCCCCACCCACCGCCGTGAGGAGACCAGCCGATGAACACCACCGCCAGGCTCGTCGTGTTGCTCGTTGCCCAGGCCGCCGAGATTCACCGGTTGCACCGCCACATCAGCGTGATCGGTGTCGAGCACCGTGCCGACATCGCCCGTCTGCGGTCGGAATCCGACGACGGGTGGAGTCCCGACGCGGAGGACTGCGGGGCGTGCGATGAGGACCTGTGCCGCTACCACCACGGCGTCGAAATCGGGGTCGACCACCTCCTCACCGCGATCCGCGCGATCGGCGAGGACCCCGACCTGATGAACCACGTTCTTCGAGGGACAACGTGAGCGTCACCTCCACCGCCATCTCCACCTTTCTCAAGAGTGAAAACAAACCCGCAAACCCGCAACGCGTGTTCGTGATGGTCGTGACCTGCGGGAATTCTTCGCGGGTTTAGGTGCGGGTTTGGTGTTCGTGCGGGTTTGAAACCCGCACCCGGTCCGTCACCCGCGTGCGGCGCTCCGCCGCCCTGTCGCAGACATGCCCCACTAGCCCGCGCGGGGTAGTGGGGCATGTCGTGATCTGCGCCGTTGTCCGCTCATGCCCGAAAGGACTCCCGATCATGACCATGAACCAAGCCGCGCAGGCCGCCGCCGCCGCGTTGTGGCTGGCAACCCACCTCGGTTGGCGGGTGCTGCCGTTGCACCCTGGCACCAAACGTCCACTGGCGGGCTGCCCGGACTGCCGGGGCGGTGGCGGGCACACCGCCGAGACGTGCCCGTGCCTGGCACGCCGCGACGGGGCGTTGTGCCATGGGGTGTGGGCTGCCACCGACGACCCCGCCGTGTTGGACCGGTGGGCGCGTCGGTGGCGTACCAGCGTGTGGGGCGTGCACCTGGGAGTGTCCGGGCTGCTGTGCGTCGACTTGGACGCCCACGGCGGCACGGCACCGGCTGCACCGCTTAACGGCCGGACGTGGCCGCCGGGGGACCGGCTACCTGTCGACGGGATCGACACCTACGCCACCCTCGCAAGCCTGGCAGGTGCTGGCCTCGACATCGATACTTTCGCGACCGAGACACCGTCGTCCGGTCTGCACCTGGTCTATGAGGCCGAGCCGGGGCGGTGGAAGTGCAGCAGCGGCCATGTCCGCGACGGCGAGGACACCGTGCGCTCCGGGCTGGGGTGGCAGATCGACGTCAAGGCCCACGGCGGCTACGTGCTGCTGCCTGGCTCCACCAGCGCGGCCGGGACCTACCGTCGCGCCTCAGCCTCGATCGCCCCGGCACTGCTCCCGGCCTGGCTCACCGCCGAACTCACCCGCACCGGCCACGACCGCACCCACACACCCAGCCGGACCACGGCGACAGCGCCCACGCCTGTCACTGCGGTCGGCGAGTCCGGGCCGAGCCGGTACGCGTGCGCGGCGCTGCGTTCGGCGTGTGCGGAGTTGGCGGAGATGGCGCCGAACTCCGGCCGCAACCGCAAGCTGTTCCGCTCGACCTCGCGGCTCGCCGGAATGGTCGACGCGGGATGGATCGAACGCGTCAGCGTCGAGACCGCGCTGGCCCACGCCGCCCAGCAGGCCGGGTTGCCCGCCGGAGAGATCCGCTACGCCATCGCCTCCGGCTTCGCCCGCGCGCGCCCTGCGCCCGATGTCACCAACGCCGCGTGAGCACCGCCGCCACAACCGAAAGGAGGACATCGACATGACCATCACCGTCGACACCACCGACACCGCCACTGACGCTGCGGCCGTGACCGAGCGGATCGAGCCCGCGGATCGGTTGGCGATCAAGATCGGCGGGGAGGCCGAGTCCATCCGAGTTCTCACCGCCGCCGTGGCCGAGGGCGCGTTGCCGGATGTCTATGTCGGTGGCGGGCAGTTGGTGCACCTCTCGCGCGTGTCCGGCCCGGCCGACACCGCCACCGACCACACCAGCGGTGGCGCGCTGCCTGTGCGGGCCGAACCGCTGACCTCCGCCGCGTTGGCGTGGCTGCTCGCCCACCACACGTTCACCCACCGCATGAAGAAGAACAGGGAAACCGAGGAATTCGAGCCGGTGGAAACCAGCCCCACCAAGGCCGTCCTGTCAGCGGTGTTGTCCTCCCGGTACTGGCCCGGTGTCCGGCCGCTGACCGGAGTGGTCACCTCACCGGTACTGCGCCCTGACGGGACCCTGTTGCAGACCAGCGGCTACGACACCGCCACCGGCCTGTACTACTCACCGAGCACCACCATGCCCACCATCCCGGCCGCCCCCACGAAGGCCGAAGTCGCGGAAGCTCTGGATTTCGTGCTGGGCAGGCTGCTGTGTGACTTCCCGTTCGTCGCCGACGCCGACCGCGCCAACCACCTGGCATTGCTCATCGCGCCGATCCTGCGCCCGTTCCTGGGGTGCCTGACCCCGTTCGGGCTGATCTCCGCCACCACCCAATCCAGCGGCAAAACCCTGCTCGCCGAGATTCCCGGCTACCTCTACGGCAGCAAAAACCTCGTCTGGCGCAAAGGCGACGACAGCGAGCTGGAGAAAGCCGTCACCAGCGCCCTGCACAGCCCCGCCCCGATCATGCTCTGGGACAACATCGCCGAAGGCACCATCGTGTCCTCCGCAGTGCTCGCTCAACTACTCACCAGCCCGCATTGGTCCGCGCGGATGCTCGGATCCTCCGGGGCCGGGTTCACCGCGGCCAACGACCGCCTCTGGCTGGCCACCGGCAACAACATTCGCCTCGGCGGCGACATGGCCACCCGCACCGTGCTCGTGCGTCTCGATCCCAACGACCCGCACCCCGACCAGCGCGACCAAACCCGATTCGGCATCCCGCACCTCGACACCTGGCTCAAAACACCCGCCAACCGCGCCACCGTGCTGCGGCACCTGCTCATCCTGGTCATGGACTGGATCAACGCAGCCGCCCCACGCAGCGGCCACACCATGCGCCAATTCACCAACTGGGCCGGGGCCGCGGGCGGATTCCTCGCCCACCACGGTGTCGACGGCTTCCTCGACAACCTCGCCGACATGCGCGACACCGACGACGACAACACCGAATGGACCGCATTCCTCGCCCGCTGGCACGAACTCCACGGCACCCGTCGCGTCAGCAGTCGCATCCTCTGCCACTCCGCCGAACCCGACATCGTCAACGGCCAACCCCTCGACCGATGGGAAGGGGCCTTCCTCACCGACGACCATGGCCGTATCCCCTCGGTCAAAAGCATCGGACGCCTACTCACCGGCCACATCGGCCGCTACCACGACAACCACGTCCTGCGCTCCGAGAAAGACACCCACGCCAACGCCCTCGTCTACTGGGTCGAAACCCGACCCGAACAGACACAACCCGCACACCACGCCACCGAGCAACCGCAACTGCTCGACTAACAGACAGAGCCCACAGAGCAGCACCGCAGGCGGATTTGAACCCGCCTGCGGGTTCGCTCCGGCTTTGACGCGGGTTTGGCGCAAACCCAAACCCGCGCCCCATAACCACAGCTCAAGCAGCCTGCCGCGCTCCACTTGCGGGTTTGCGGGTTTGAAACCCGGAAGCCGAACCCGCAGCAACGTCTGCACGCGTGGACGGGTCGGCGGCTCCCGCGAGTAGAACTTTGCTGACAAGGGGAATTGGTAATCGACATGAGCACCGTCAGTGAGTGGTTGTTCGTAAGGTCCGAAATCGCACCGGAGGTGTTGACATGGCCGTGTCAAGACGTCGCCTGACCATTGCTGAGATTTGCCACGACCTCGGTATTTCCCGGTCCACTTTCTACGAGTGGCGCGCCAAGGGGCGTGCTCCCCGGTGTCTGAAACTCCCTAACGGGGAAATCCGTATCCGAGCCGTCGAATACGACGCTTGGCTCGACTCCCTCGAAGAAAAGGCCGCTTGATGAGCGAAACTACATTTGATGTCCGAATATGGAAAACAGAAACGTGGAAGGGTAAGACAACAACCACCTATACAGTCCGGTGGTTCGTGGCAGGGAAACGGTTCAAAGAGCCGTTCAAGACTGTCGCATTGGCTGACAGCTTTCGCTCGAAGTTGGTGACTGCCGCCAAGAGTGGAGAGGCATTCGTCGTCAGCTCCGGCTTGCCTGCGTCGATGGCGCGCGCTGACTTCGACACTGTTAGCTGGTACGACTTCGCCTGCCAATATGTTGACATGAAGTGGGATGAGTCCGCAGGGAACTCTCGCAAAGGTGTCGCCGAGATGCTCGCCAATGTCACTGCGGTCATGGTTAAGGAGACGCGGTCCGCGCCGGACGATAAAACCCTTCGACGTGCACTCAATGGGTGGGCGTTCAATCGAAGTCGTCGTGAAACTGAGGCCCCTGCCGCCGTGCGTTCTGCGTTGGCGTGGGTGGAGACGAACACGCGGCCGGTGTCGTCGCTTCTTGACGCCACAGTAATGCGGTCTGTGCTGTCCCAAATATCCAAGAAGCTGGACGGTACCCGCGCGGCACCGGCCACCATCAAGCGCAAGCGCGCCGTACTGTTCAATGCCATGGAGTACGCGGTAGAACGGAAATTGCTGTCTGCGAATCCCATTCCAGCGCTTAAGTGGAAGGTTCCCAAGCCGGTGAAAGCGATCGACAAGCGCATTGTGGTCAATCCTGATCAGGCCGAGAGGCTTCTTGACGCAGTTCGTCAGCAGGTGCCCAGTGGTGGACGCTTGGTGGCGTTCTTCGCCACGATGTACTACTCGGCAGCTCGTCCCGGTGAAGCGGTGAACCTGCGCAAGGCCGACCTGCTGATTCCCCAGAGCACTTGGAACGAAGCTGAACGGCGATGGGATCTCCCAGAGGGGGACGCCGACGATGGGGGAGAGCTGCTGCTGTCGGAGTCGGCGCCGGAAACTGGAGCTGCATGGAGCGAGACGGGCACCCGCCGCGACCGACGGCAGCTCAAACACCGGGAGAAGGGCGATACCCGGACCGCGCCCTGTCCACCCCAACTGGCCGTGCTGCTTCGCGACCACATCCGTCAGTTCGGCACCGATCCTGACGGCTATCTGTTCCGTGGGCACAGAAACACCGGCCTCATGTCGGAATCCACCTACAGCCGAGCCTGGCGCAACGCCCGAAAAGAAGCGCTCACCGATGAAGAGTACGTCTCACCGTTGGCTCGTCGTGCCTACCAGCTCCGCCATGCGGCCGTGTCCACTTACCTGACTGCGGGGGTCTCCCCGCAGCAGGTCGCCGAGTGGGCGGGTCACTCGCTCGACGTGTTGTTCAAGGTCTACGCCAAGTGCCTCTCAGGTCAGGAGGACGTTGCCCGCAAGCGGCTCACCGAGGCGTTCCGTTCCGACTGATCTCCTGTGCCGATTTCGGCACGCATTCGGCACAAACACCCGTAGACGGCCCCCTACAGCCGGACACAGCCGGATGCCCCAAGACTGCCCATGACCTGAAAATTGCAGGTCACGGGCAGTCTTGGGTGGTCAACGTACGTGCCCCCGGTGCGACTCGAACGCACACTGGACGGATTTTGAATCCGCTGCCTCTGCCGATTGGGCTACGGGGGCGTTGGCGGAGACTTTACGCGATCACCTTGGGTGCTTGTACGCAGGCTCCCGGTGCCCGACCGAGTGATGTCAGCGCGATCACGTTCTCGGGGTGATGGTGGCAGGTTAACTCGACGGTAGGCTTCGGGTTTCGTTTCCCCGACCATGACAGGAGGACCCGGTGACCGATGTGGCTCCCGAGGTCGATGCCGGGCCCGTCGCGCGCCGGGTCCTGGTTGCCGAGGACGAGGCGTTGATCAGGTTGGACCTGGTGGAGATGCTTCGTGAAGAGGGATATGACGTGGCGGGGGAGGCGGCTGACGGGGAGGAGGCCGTTCGGCTCGCGGGGCTGTTGCGGCCCGATTTGGTGATCTTGGATGTGAAGATGCCCAAGATGGACGGGATCGAGGCGGCGACGATGATCGCCGGGGAGCGCATCGCCCCCGTGGTGATGTTGACGGCGTTCAGTCAGCGCGAGCTGGTCGAGCAGGCTCGTGACGCCGGGGCGATGGCATACCTGGTGAAGCCGTTCGCGAAGAAGGACTTGGCGCCAGCGATCGAGTTGGCGGTCAGTCGGTTCGCCGAATTGCAGGCGTTGGAGGTCGAGGTCGCCGGGTTGACCGAGCGGTTGGAGACGCGCAAGGTCATCGAGCGCGCCAAGGGGCTGTTGATGAGTCAGCAGGGGTTGGCGGAGCCGGAGGCGTTCCGGTGGATTCAACGGACCGCCATGGATCGGCGGACGACGATGAAGGCCGTCGCCGAGGCTGTTGTGGAGACCATCAACTAGTCGAGATCTGGTTAGGCCACAGTGAAGTTCTTCAGTACCGAAGCCTGCGAACCGTCCATTCCGAACACTCGAAGTTCGAGTACGTGCACCCCTGGCGTCAACCGGTTGAGTGCCAGCGAGATCGAGTACCGGCCCCCGGCTGACGGGCCGTCCGTCGAAGTCGGTACCCCGGCGGCTATTCGGCCGTCGAGCCACAGTTGGAATCCTTGGACGCCCGCTACCGAACCGGTGTCCCACTGTGCTCCCGATCCGTTCAGGGTGACCAGTGCGATGAGACGTCCCTCCGGCGACACTGTTGGTGTGGACAGTGGTGTTCCGGCCGAATCGCCGATGTCGACGGCGGCTGCGGGTAGTGCGTCCACAGTGGGTGGTGGACGGCCAATCTGGGACTGTGTAATGGTTCTGGGCGCGTCAACGGGGCCGGGGGCTATCTCCAGGTAGCTTTCCACGACGATCGCGCCCGCACCCGGTGCGCGCACGACGAATGGGCTCAACGAGTCCGGTCCGTCCGAGCCGAGTAGCGACGGCGGCAGTTCCGCGATCGCCGTGACGGTCGAGCCGCCGGGGACGGCCAGGGGAGCGGGGAGCAGTTCGGACCCGAGTTGGACGCGGATCGCGGTCGTGTCCACGCCCGCGGGCACGGTCATGGTCACCACCATGCGCGCGGCGATGGCGTTGATCAGCGGTTGGCGGGGTGTGCCGGACGACGGCGCGGGGTCGTCGAATCCCAGCACCTGTCGGGTGGCGGGGCTCACCGGTACCTCGATCACCGACTGCGCCTGGGAATTGGGGCCGCTGAAGCCCGCGGCCGCCAGGTGGACGCGGGATTCTCGGCCCGGGGGCCCGCTCATCCCGATGAGCGCCCACGCCTGCTTCCACAGTGGCCGCACCGCCGCGGCGGCCACCACCACGCCGTCCTGCGAGAGCATCACCCCGTACTCGGTGATCTCGAGTTCGAACAGGTGCAGCGCCCCGGCGCCTCGGGGCGGGGCGTAGGTGACCGGCGGCGGATCTGCGACCGGAGCGTGTCCGGCCCCGAAGTCCAGGCGGGCGCCCCCGTCGTCGACGATCGCTCGGATGGCCCCTTCCGGCAGGGTGTCGCCCAGTCGATCCGCGGGTCCGGGCACCAGGTCGAGGGTGAGGCTGCCGCCGGGGCCCGCCGCGTCGGTGACGACGGCGAAGCGGGCCGTCGAACCGTCACCGGTCGAGGCGGTGGCCACGCTCATCGGTTGGCGGGAGCGGAGGACCGCTTCGTCGGCGCCGCAGCCGAGGTCGATGGGCTGCCCCGTTTCGCCAGGCTCGCGGGTGCGGAGATCGACGCACCCGCGGTAGCCGGAGAGGTGCCAGAGTGATCCGGGAAGGTCCGACCGTAGTGAGGAGTCGTCGCGGAAGTCGTCGAAGAGGCCGGTGAGTCCGTCGCGCCACAATGGAGTGTCGCTTGACGGCCTTCCCGTGACCTCAGCGGATTCCGATCGTTGTCCGAACGAGTCCACCGCGCGCACTTCGACTCGGTATTCGCGGTCTTCGGTCAGTTCAGTGATTTCGGTTTCCGGGACGGTCACCAATCGGCTGCCGCCGCCGGTCCAGCGCACCTCGAACGTCATGTCCCGCTGCGCTGCCCACGCGATCCGCAGCCGGTCCTTTCCCGGATGGACGGTCACCTCGCGCGGGCGTTCCGGTCGCCCGCCCGGCTCGGGCAGTACGACGTCCTCTCCCGCGTAGCGACTTACCGGTGCGGGCGTCACGTCAACCGGCGCGGGTTCGTTGGGAGCAGGGGTATCCGCCGTTTGCCGCAACACGATGACGGAGCCCACCACGAGCAGGGTGGCGACAGCCCACCCGGTTAGTCGTCTGCGGTCGGTCATTCCTGCACACTAGGGCTAACGAGTCACGGATTGTTACCGGCCGTTGCCATCTGGAGACTCCTCGCGGCGCCTTTCTCCCCCGGATGCCACTGTCTTCCTTCACTTTCGTTGCAGTCTGGTCACGAGGAGGCGAGGCGCGTGACTAGTTCGATTTCGGTCACTACGTTCCCCCCCAACCCTCCAACGAGTAATGAGGGCGAGGTTCGTCCGTGCTCAACCCGCATTGGCGAACGGAAGCGGAGAAGGGACATCACGTGCGTAACCAGACGGTGAAGGCCGCGGTGCTGGTCGCTGGCGCGTTGTTGCTCGCAGCCTGTGGCACCAACAAGACTGAGTCCGGTGCGAGCGGCGGCAATCAGAGTTGCGACCAGAGCAAGGGCTCCCTGGTCGTCGGCGTCATCGTGCCGTTGTCCGGTGGCTTGTCCGCACTCGGCCTCGGCATTCAGAATTCCGCGCAGCTCGCGATCGACCAGGCCAACGAGAAGTGTGCGGTCAAGGGCTACAAGCTCCAGCTCCAGCCGGAGGACGACCAGGCCACGGCCCAAGTTGGTGGCCAGGCCGCGACTCGGCTCTCGTCCAACGACAAGGTGATCGCGGTCGTCGGCACGCTGAACTCCTCGGTGGCCCAGACGGTTCAGCCGATCCTCAAGCAGAAGGACATCCTCATGGTGTCCCCTGCCAACACCAGCCCGACGCTGACTCGTGGTGCCGAGTACGGTTCCGCGCCCAAGCGCCAGTACGAGAACTACTTCCGCGTCTGCGCCACCGACGACCTGCAGGGCCCGTTCGCGGCCAACTACCTGGTCACCAAGGCGGGCAAGAAGAACATCGCCGTGATCACCGACGGCAAGACCTACGGTGAGGGTCTCGCGGGCGAGTTCAAGAAGCAGGCCGAGAAGAGCGGTGCGAAGATCGCCACCAGCGTCAAGGTCGGCGAGCGCGACACCGACTTCTCCGGTGTCATCGCCACTGTGCGCGGCTCGAACCCGGACGCTGTCTACTACGGCGGCGAGTACCCGCAGGCCGGTCCGCTCTCGAAGCAGATGAAGGACGCCGGTCTCAACATCCCCGTCATGGGCGGCGACGGCATCTACGACGACAAGTTCATCGGTCTCGGTGGCAAGGAAGGCGACCTGGCCACCTCGGTCGGCGCGCCGACCGACACCCTCGACACCGCGAAGGCGTTCGTCGACGCGTATGCGAAGAAGGGCTTCAAGGACGGCTTCAGCGCCTACGGTGCCTTCTCCTACGACGCGACCAACGCGATCATCGGTGGTCTCGCCAAGACCGTCGAGAGCGGCGACTGGAGCAACGACAAGCGCGCTGACCTCATCAAGAACACCGGCGCGTACTCCGCCCAGGGTGCGACCGGCGAGGTCAAGTTCGACGAGTACGGCGACAGCACCAACAAGCTGCTGACCGTCTACAAGGTCACGGCAGGCAAGTGGGCTGCCGACGAGACCGGAACCTTCGGCGGCTGACCGAGGCTCTCGGTCCAACAGACGGATGTGGCGGGGGTGGGCACTGAGGCCTGCCCCCGCCATTCTTGGAGGTAGACGTGGCCACGCTGCTACAGCAGCTGATCAACGGTGTCGCATTGGGCGCGGCGATCGCGCTCATCGCACTCGGATACACGATGGTGTACGGCATCATCCAGCTCATCAACTTCGCCCACGGCGAGGTCTTCATGGTGGGGGCGTTCGCCTCCCTCGCCACCTATGAGTACGTGCTTCCCGAGAGTATCAAGGGAAGCTGGTACATCAGCCTGCCGCTGATGGTCGTCGGTGGCGCGCTTGTCGCGGTGGTCCTCGCGGTCATCATGGAGCGCTTCGCCTATCGCCCATTACGCAACGCGCCCAGACTGGCGCCGCTGATCACCGCGCTCGGTGTCTCGGTCATCCTCAAGGAAGCCGTGCGCCTGTGGTACCCGGACGCCAAGGCGCCGGTACCGTTCAAACGAGTGTTCATCGACGAGCCGATTCGGTTCGAGTTCTTCGGCGGGCCGATTTCGATCAAGTCGACGACAGTGTTGATGATCGTGGTCTCGCTCGCTCTCGCGGTGGCACTGCAGACCTTCATCAACCGGTCCCGGATGGGTCGGGCGATGCGCGCGACCGCGCAGGACCCGGACACCGCGCGCCTGATGGGGGTCAACCCCGACCGCACGATCGTGCTCACCTTCGTCATCGGTGGCGCGCTCGCCGGGATCGCGGGCCTGCTCTACGGCATCGACATCGGCACCGTGGACACCGAGATCGGCTTCCAGTACGGCATCTTCGCGTTCACCGCGGCTGTGCTCGGCGGCGTCGGCAGCATCAAGGGCGCTGTCATCGGTGGTCTGTGTATCGGTCTGATCAAGACACTGGCGGGCCAGTACTTCCCGGGCGGCACCGACTACGACCTGGTGTGGATCTTCATCCTGCTGATCGTGGTGCTGGTGTTCCGTCCGCAGGGTCTGTTCGGTGAGCCGGAGAGGGTGCGCGCATGAACCTGGTCGCTTCGTTCAAACGCGCGGTAGGCAGGCTGGAGGGCTATCCGGCCCTGGCGATGCCGTTCGCGGTCGTCGGCGGTGTGCTCGCCGTGCTCTCCGCGCTGCTGCCCTGGGTCACCTTCGTTCTCAACGAGGGGCCATACCCGGACCTCGCTTCCGTCCAGTTCTTCGACGCCCCCTTCGGCGTCACCGGCTTCCGGTTGCACGCCCTCATCCTGGGTGTGGCGATCTTGATCGTGACCTTCGCGCCGATTCCTGCCCGCAACCGGATTCGCCGGGCGCTGGGCTGGGGCCTGTTCGGGGTCGGTGTGATCAACACCGCCTTCATCATGTACCACGGTGGCGGTTTCGGCGCGATCACGCTCACCGAGGACGGTTTCGCCTTCGGTGGCATCGTGGCGATCGTCGGTGGCCTCATCGTCATCCTCTCGGCGCGGGCGGGCCACCTGGAGCCCATTCCGAAGTGGACAGTCAAGGTTCCGCTCGCTGTCGCCTATCTCGTTCTCCTGCTGTCCTTCGTCGGCGTGCTGCTGATCGTCGCGTTGATGCTCAACGCGGGTGGTCAGGGCGGCGTCGGCAACCCGTACGCGGGCCCGATCTTCCTGTCGCTGCTGGCATTCCTCGCGGGCGTCTTCGGCGCGTTGCACAGTGTCGGCCTCACCGGCTGGATCACCGTGCTCTCGGACAAGCACAAGATCTTCAGTGTGCTGGTCCTCGTGGCCTGCGCGCTGGCACTGCCGTTCACCGAGGCGGGCACCGACTACTGGATGACCACGGCGGCCAACGTCGGCGTGTACGCCGCGACCGCCATCGGCCTGAACATCGTCGTCGGTCTCGCGGGTCTGCTCGACCTCGGCTACGTCGCCTTCCTCGGCATCGGCGCGTTCGTCGCGGCGAACGTCTCCGGCGCCGCGGCGGCGAAGGTCGGCATCGAGCTGCCGTTCGTGGTGGCCGCCCTGTTGGCCGCGGTGATCGCGGGCATCTTCGGCGCGGTCGTCGGTTCGCCGACGCTGCGGGTGCGTGGCGACTACCTCGCCATCGTCACCCTGGCCTTCGGTGAGATCTTCAAGAAGGCGGCGCAGAACGACATCGGTGGTCTGACCGGTGGCGCGAACGCGATCCCCAACGTGCCCCCGATCAGCGTCGCGGGCACGGCGTTCAACGAGTCGATCACCGTCTTCGGCCGGGAGCTGCCATCCGGCGTGCTGTACTACGTGTTGATCATCCTGCTGGTCGCGGTGGTCATGCTGGTGTTCGCCAACCTGAAGAACTCGCGGATCGGTCGCTCGTGGATCGCCATCCGCGAGGACGAGGACGCGGCGCGCGCCATGGGCATCAACACCGGCAAGGCGAAGATCCTGGCCTTCATGATCGGCGCCATGCTGGCCGGTCTCGCCGGTGCGGTGTTCGCGCACAAGACGTCCACGGTGGCCTACGAGAGCTTCCAGTTCATCGAATCGGTGACCTTGCTCGCCGCGGTCATCCTCGGCGGCATGGGCTCGATCCCCGGCGCGGTTCTCGGTGCGGCACTGCTGTTGGTGCTCCCGGAGAAACTGCGAGAGTTCGCGGACTACCGTCTGATGCTGTTCGGTCTCGCCCTGGTGCTGATCATGCGGTTCCGGCCGCAGGGCCTGGTGCCCGACCGGCATCGACGTGCCGAACTGGCCGACGAGGGCGCTGAAGGCACCCCCATCGAGGAGAGCAACGTGCGCGACGAAACGGGCGGCGGCACAGCGGCGGTGACCCGATGACCGCATCGACCCACCCCCGCCGCGAGCAGGCGGCGAGCGCCCCGGTGCTCATCGCCAACGACGTGTCCATGGTCTTCGGTGGCCTCACCGCGCTGCGCGATGTCAACATCGTTCTGCACGAGGGCCAGATCCTCGGTCTCATCGGGCCCAACGGCGCGGGCAAGACCACCTTCTTCAACTGCCTCACCGGTCTCTACACCCCGACCAAGGGCACGGTCCGGCTGCGCGGCACGCGACTGCCGAGCGACCCGGCCAAGGTCACGATCGCGGGCGTGGCCCGCACGTTCCAGAACATCCGGTTGTTCCCCAGCATGACCGCGCTGGAGAACGTCCTGGTGGGACGGCACTCGCGGATGAAGCAGGGCCCGATGGCCTCGCTGTTCCACGGCCCGTCGTTCAAGAAGGGTGAGGCGGCGGCGCGCTCGAACGGCATGGAGCTGCTCGACTTCGTCGGGCTCTCCGGGTTGGACGACGAACTCGCCCGCAACCTGCCCTACGGTGACCAGCGGCGTCTGGAGATCGCCCGCGCCCTGGCCACCGATCCCGCGGTGCTGCTGCTCGACGAGCCGACCGCGGGCATGAACCCGCAGGAGACCGAGGCCACCCGGCAGCTCATCTTCGCCATTCGGGATCGGGGCATCGCGGTCGTCGTCATCGAGCACGACACCAAGTTCATCTTCTCGCTGTGCGACCACGTCTCGGTGCTCGTGCAGGGTGAACTGCTGGTGGAGGGCTCGCCGGAGACCGTCCGTGCCGACCCGAGAGTCATCGAGGCATATCTGGGCAAGCCACCGGAGGAGGTGCAGGCCGAGGTCCGTCACCTGACCGAGGGCACCTCCTCCGACGAGTCCCCGGCCGAACGCACCCAGGTGATGGAGCCGATCCGCGAGCAGGACAGCGGCAGTGAGGGAGGAAACCGGTGACCGCACTGCTGCAGGTACAGAACCTGAGCGTGGCCTACGGGGCCATCGAGGCCGTGCGCGACGTGTCGTTCGACGTCGAAGAGGGTCAGATCGTCAGCCTCATCGGCAGCAACGGCGCTGGCAAGACCACCACGCTGCGCACGATCTCCGGGCTGCTGCGGCCCAAGTCCGGCGACATCCTGCTGGAAGGCAAGTCGATCTCGGCGCAGCCCGCGCACGTGATCCTGGAGCAGGGTCTGGCGCACTGCCCGGAAGGCCGCAGGCTTTTCGGGCGGATGACCGTCGAGGAGAACCTGCACCTGGGCGCCTACGTCCGCAAGGACGCGGGTGTCGCGGCCGACATGCAGCGGGTCTACAAGCTGTTCCCGGTGCTCGGTGAGCGGCGGCACCTTAAGGCCGGCCTGTTCTCCGGCGGTGAGCAGCAGATGCTCGCCATCGGCAGGGCGATGATGTCGAAGCCGAGGCTGCTCATGCTCGACGAGCCGTCGATGGGTCTGTCGCCGATCATGACGCAGCGGATCTTCGACACCATCAAGGAACTGCAGTCCCAGGGCACGACGATCCTGTTGGTGGAGCAGAACGCGCTCGCCGCGCTCGCGCTGTCCGACCGGGCCTACGTCGTGGACCTCGGCCGCACCACGCTCGCGGGCCCCGGCCACGAGCTGCTGCGCGACGAGCGGGTTCGCGCCGCGTATCTCGGCGAGGACTGAGCGAGAATCACCCGTTCGTGAGGGCCGC
>JALZNB010000446.1 GCA_030857905.1 Actinomycetota bacterium | reverse complement strand
TGTTCTTGTAGTACTTGAGGGCGAAGCGGGCCATGTCCTCCAGCTCGCCCAGCGCCTCGATGCCCGCGAAGCCGCCGCCGACGAAGGTGAACGTCAGCATCTTCCTGCGCAGCTCGGGGTTGTTGGTGGCCTCGGCCTCGTCGAGCTTGGTGAGGACGTGGTTGCGCAGGTAGATGGCCTCCCCGATGGTCTTGAAGGTGATGCCGTGCTCGCTGAGGCCGGGGATCGGCAGCAGCCGGGCGACCGAGCCGAGCGCGACGACGAGGACGTCGTAGGCCATGTCCTCGACGTGGCCGTCGGCGGCCTCGATGGTGACGGTGCGCCGCGCGTGCTCGACCTTGGTGACGCGCGCGGTGACGATGTGGCAGCGCTTGAGGGTGCGCCGCAGCGGCACGACGACATGTCGGGGCTCGATGGCGCCCGCCGCCGCCTCGGGCAGAAACGGCTGATAGGTCATGTGCGGCTGTGGATCGATGACGGTTACCGAGGCCTCGCCGGAGCGAAGTTTCTTCTGCAGGCCGAGGGCGGTGTAGAGACCGACGTATCCACCGCCCAGGATGAGAATCCGGGTGGGCTCCGATTTTCCGTTCGCCATAGGTTCAATGGTGACACCGCTGTGGTGTGACCGCGAGGCGCCCGGGTCGTGATGTGACCGGAGTCGCCGGGGTGTTTCCGCAGGGTGTGACCCACATCGCCGGTCCTCACCTCGATCGTTCGAGGGTGATCACCACCAGTGCGATTCCGGCGATCGAGAGTAACCCGATCAGTTCCACGGCAGGTTCGGTGACTCCGGTGGGCAGAAACGCGGCGAGGCCCGCGACGGCGAAAACGAGCACTTGGGTGACCGCCGCGCGGCGTATCGGTGCCCGCAGACTCGACATCGAGATCCGCGCCCCTCTGGGCAGAAGAGCGGTGATCGCACACGACAGGTGCAGCGCGTGCGCAGAGGCCGACGGGAAGGTCGTCGAGTACGACATCTCCGGTGACTGGCCGGTGGTTCGGTGCACGAGGCGGTTTCGTCGGTCCTTGGCAGAAGATCGACGCCGAGATCTCGGTAGAGGAACTCCAGCGGCTGTGCCGGGTCGTCGAGGTGCCGGTGAACGAGGATGCCGGGCACGGCGATCTAGTGCCGAAAGCGTCGCGCATCTCCTCGAAGCGCGACAGCGCCGCTGACCTTCTATACCGAGACCTCGACCGGATCCGAATGCTGGACGTGATCGCGTTCGGCTCCAGGATCGGCTGGACCTATACTTGGCTGAGTGTCCGCTCGAACAGCGGCGGCTGGCGGCCAGTCGCTGCGTGCGGCGAACGGTGACGTCGAGATGGTGGAACTGGATGAGGACTTCCTGCTCGCGTTTGAACATGGCCTGCCCCTGACCAGTGGTCTCCGCATCGGCATCGACAGGCTCCTGATGCCCCGACTGGCGCGTCGATCCGGCAGAGGGCGCTGTTCCCGTTCGTATGTCCTCAGGCGTAAAAGTCAGAGCCTTGGGTCGTAGGAGTTGTCACAACCTCCCACCTCAAGGGGTGTGAGGCAACGGCCGCAACGCCAAAAAGGGTGTTCGAAGGAGCTTCCCTCGTTCGTCGGAAACCGTCCCCGGCAGGCCCTGATCAGGCATCAACTTGGCCTGGCGCAGCCGCCTGGACTTCGACGCCGTCGCTGTCGGACTCAACGGCCGACCCGCAAAATACTCGGCTGGGAAACCCGCCCGAGCGCCTGGTTAGCTCCTGGCCGCAGCCAGTTGATCAACCTGTGTGCGGCGACCCCTCGAAGTCGCCCGCGGTAGCAACGGGCCTTTGCTCTCGCTCTACCAGCTGACCTGTGAAAGAAAGTAAGGAACCGTCGTTTACCGCCGGGTGGCGGTGATCGGTACCCGCTTGTACCCGGACACGAAGTTTGACGTGATCCGTTCCGGCTTGCCAGCCGGGGCGAAGTTATGGAACCGGCTGAGCAGTTCCTCGAACAAGATCCGAATGCTCATCCGCGCCACGCTGTGCCCGACGCAGTAATGCGGCCCGATGCCGAACGCGAGGTGCTTGTTCGGTTTGCGGCGGATGTCGAAGGTGTCCGCGTCCGGGAACTGCTCCTCGTCACGGTTGGCCGAACCGAGCCAGACCACCACCGCGTCGCCCGTGGCGATCTTCGTGTCGTGAAGGATGACGTCCTTGGTGGCATAACGCAGCATGTGATTGACCGGCGATGACCAGCGCAGGGCCTCTTCGACGGCGGTCTGCCCGATCTCCGGGTGCCGCGTCCAGTCTTCCAGCACGCCGGTTTTGATGAACTCCGCCAACACGAAGTTCGGCGCGTGGGGCGTCGTGACGTTCGCGCCGAGCAGGAGGCTGTAACAGTTGGCCACGATTTCGCTCGCCGACATGTGCCTGCCTTCGAACTCGGTCGAGATCAACACGCTGAGCAGGTCGTCGCTGAGGTGGTCGCGACGAAACGACACCAAGTCCTGGAAGTAGACGAACAGTTCCCGGTGCGCGCTGGCGAGCGTCGCGTCCTTGCCGTCCGCGATCTGGAACTCCGGATCGTCGGCGGCCACGCAGGCACTCGTGAGCTTTGTCAGCCACGGCCAGTCCTCTTCGGGCAGGCCGATCATTCGCCCAGTGACTGCCATCGGCATGGTCATCATGGCCTGCGCGAAATCGAAGACGCCGCCGTCACCCAGCGGGGCGATCAGGTCGAGCACCAATTCCCTGACCATGTCGCGCTGTTTGTCCACCGCGCGGACCGCGAGCGCCTTCTTCAGCCGTGCCTGCATGATCGTGTGCCGCGGCGGGTCGGTGACGACGAGTTGCTTGCCGCCGGCCGGATCGTCCATGCCGAGCAGTTCGAGCATGGTGCCGCGTTCGGAGGTGAACAGTTCCGTGGCGCGCATGACGAAGTCGGTGTCGGCGAACTTCACCACCGACCAGAAGCCGCGATCGGCATCGACCTGGTGCCAGGTCAGCCCGTCCTGTTCGCGCAGTTCACGCCATATGGAATGGGCGTCGCCGTCGGCGTACAGGAAAGGGTCGACCAGGTCGGTGCCGCCGAAATGTACCGGACAACCCCTAGTGGTGTCCTCGACCGCCATGCGCACGTTCCCTTCATTTCACGACGAGCCGCAGTGCTTTATCGCACCCGAATGGCACAGCGACGGCATACGCCGAACACTCCAGTCGCCACTGCATCCAATGGTCTAATGAATGTGGTTGAGGTCGAATGTCCTTATGTGACCTTCCCTGGCGGCGCAACAGATTCCAGCTCGTTTGGCGAGCAGCATTACTTCAACCCCAGATGTCGGCCGAGTCAAGCATGCATGTTCGAGCAATGTCAAGGGCGTCCGAATTACTATTTCGTCGTTCAGCGAAGAGAAGTCCACGAATGGACGAGTTGACAGTCGCGGCCGTGCCCTCGTAGCGTCGTCGGGGCAAATGGGGGCAGATTTCTGGGGAATTCGGCTGCCGCGTGATTCGTTTTCGTATTCTCGCTGGGTATCTGATCTTTCTGTTCAGGCTGTTCATCGACCGGAGAAAGCGGCAGAAGAATGCCATCTGAATCGGCCAGTGTCTGGCATGTCGCCACGCCCACCCAGCAGGGCATTTGGATCGTCGACCGGATCGATCGGTTGCGTCCGACGTACCTGATCCCGTCGGTCATCGAGTTCACCGGACTGGTTGACCACATCTTGCTGGCGGACGCCGTCGGCCGCGCGCTGGCCAGGCATCCCGCCCTGCGTTCGCGATTCCGGCTTGAGACCGTGCACCGCCGCGTCGAGTACCGAACGGATGGCGAGCCCGCAGAAGCCGGCTTCCTCGACGCGGTCGCGGAAGGCTGGACCACTGACGAGCTGCGACGACTCGTCGAAGTGCTCTGTTACACGCCTTTCGATCTCGGCGCCGAGCCGCCAGCGCGAGCGGAGATCATCCACGTCGGCCCGGAGACCACGCTGTTCGTCCTGACCGTGCACCACATCGTCTTCGACGCCACATCGCGGAAACTGCTGCTCGACGAGATCGGCCGGTTCTACCGCAGCGCGTTGACCAGTGAAGAGGTCCTGCTCCCCGAGCCCGTCCACCCTGCTCAGGTGCAGATGCCGATCCCGGAAAGCGAGCTGGCGCCTCGGATCACGGAAGTCGTGGAACGCCTGCGGGGCGCGCCGACCACGGTGGACCTGCCCTACGATCGCCGTCCGGACGCCGAGTTTTCCATGATCGGCGCGGATGCCCGCACCGGTTTCGACGAAAAGGTCACCGAGGGCGTCATGGCGGCGTCCGCCGAAGCGGGTTGCACCGCGTTCATGACAGGCGTCGCGATCCTCGCCGCAGTCCTCGCGAGGCGCGGCACCCAGCGGGACTTCCTTTTCTCAGTGGTCTGGCCCGGCCGCGACGATCCCGTTTCCGTTGGCGTCGTCGGGATGTTCATGTCCACCCTCGTCTTGCGTGTCAGCCTCGATGAGACGACGACCTGGCGCGAACTCCTGTACGAGGCCAGGAACTCCAGCATGGCGACGTTCATCGACGCCGATGTCCCGTTGGACGCGCTCGCTGCGGAGCTCGATGACAAGCGCGAAGTCGGCAGGCTGCCACTAACCCCCGTGTTGGTGAACCTGGCCGAAGTCCCCGCACCGTTCGACCTCACGCCCGGGGTTGTCGGCCGGTTCAAACCCTTGGAACCCCAGTACAGCAAGTGGGATCTCGCGCTGTTTGTGCACGTCGCGGACGGATCCCGCTTGGAGTTCACCCTCGACTATCCCGCCGATCTCTTTACGGACGAAACGATCGACGGCCTGCTTTTCGATCTGCGACGCGGTGTCGCCGATCTTGCCCGATCCCCGGAGGAAACCGTGCTGAAGCCCGCCACCGAAACTCTCGACCTCGAAGACCCGGCCGTGCGCCTGGACCTCGTCCGCAGTGTCTGGAGCGAGGTGCTCTACAACAAGGAGTTCGGCGACGACGTCAGCTTCTTCGACGCCGGTGGCGATTCGCTGCGCCTAGTGGTGCTGGTGGAGAAGATGCGCGAGGCGTCCGGCCGGATGGTGAAGACGGTCGACCTGTTCCGCGTCGGCACTGTGCGCGGTCACGCCGAACTGCTGGTCAACGCGGAGGAGAAGCAGGCGGGGGTAGCGCGCGGCGGCCGTGAGCGGATGCTCGGCGCTGTCCGCGAACGGCGCGCAGTCGAACCACAGGCCTGATCCTCCGACCCGCCATCCCCTCATTCCGACCGGAGAGAGCCATGTCGTTCAACAAGTACGCCAGTGCCGTCCTCGGCCAGGACATCGAGGCTGGTGCGTTCGCCACCACCAGCTTTGTTGGCCTCGGCGGGGATTCGCTGCGCGCCCTGCGGCTCGCGGCGGTCGTGCAGGAGGAGTTCGGGCTAAGGATTCCCGTGGCCGCGTTGCTGAGTGACGCCCCGGTTGCTGACGTCTTCACCGGCGCCGTCCCGATCGGAAGGCCAAGCACCGTCGCGGAACTCCCCGGTGAGGCGGTTTCCCATGCCCAGCGTGGGATGTGGCTGATCGAGCGTGTCACTGGCGGGTCGCCGTACAATCTGGTCTTCACCTGTTTTGTGGAGCGCGGGACGCTGGTGCCGGAGTTGTTCGAGCGCGCGGTCACACAGACCGTGGCCCGGCATTCCGGTCTCCGCACGGTTTACCGCGGGGACACCGGCGACGTCGTGCCCGAGGTGCTCGAGCCGTACATCCCGCCGATCGAGGGGCTCACTTGGGACGGGGAGGCAGGCGAGTTCGACCAGCGCGTCCGGTCTCTCGCGGCCCGGCACGGCCGCCGACCGTTCGACCTGTCGGAGGCTCCGGCCTACCGGTTCCTGTGGGTCGAAGGCAGTACCGGTGGCCAAGCCGTTGTGCTCGTGGCACACCACATGGTGCTCGACGGCTGGTCGGTAGGCCTGCTGCTGAACGAACTGTTCGCCCGCTACGAAGCGCTGGCCGGGGGCGGGACCGAGACCGCAGGGGAGCTCAGTGTCTCTCCACGGGCTCTTTTGCGCCATCAAGAAGAAGCGCGTGCCACCGGAGCATGGGACCGGCAGGCGAAGTTCTGGACCCAGCACCTCGACGGCGTGCCGTCGGTCCTGGAACTCCCGTCCGACCGGCAGCGTCCCCCGATTCAGGACGCCGCGGGCGCGCGGACACCGGTCGACTTCGGCGATCTCGCCAGCGCGGCGGTCGTTGAACGGGCCAAAGCACTGGGCATCACGCCGTTCGCCTTCCTACTCGGCGCGTTCGGCCTGACGTTGAGCCGCTGGACCGGCGCTCGGCACCTGCTGGTCGGTGTGCCGCTCACCGGCCGGGGGAGCACCGAACTCGAAGAACTCGTCGCTGTCGCCGGGAATCTGGTCCCGGTCCGGATCGAGGTCACCGAAGACGCCGCTGTGCCGACCTACCTGCGCGCGGTGCACCGGTCGCTCGGCCAGAGCATCGACGCGGGTGACCTGCCGTTCGAGGAACTGGTCACTCGGCTCGGAATCGAGCGCACGCTGAGCTGTCATCCGCTGGTCCAGGTGTCCTTTGGGATGCACGATCAGCTTGTCCCGCAACGGATCAACACCTCGTCCGCAGAACTGCGGATCGAAGAGGGCCACGGCGGGGGTGCGCAGTTCGACCTCTCGTTATTGATCGGCCGATCCGATCCGGCGTTGGCCGGTCACCTGGAGTACGCGTCCGCAGTATTCGGTCCTGCCGACGCCGAAGGGTTCGTCGCCGACTTCCTCGCCGCAGTCGACCAACTGGCCGCTGCCCGTGACGTCGCGGTGGAAGAGATCCGCTGCCTGTCGCCGGAACGGCGCGCACTGCTCGACGAGATCAACCTAACGCGGCAGGACTTCCCGGCCACCTCGATCGACGCGCTCTTTCGTGAGGTCGTCCGCCGCACTCCGGACGCGATCGCCGTCCGAGAGGGTGAAGTCCAGCTGACCTACGGAGACCTCGCCGCGGCGGCCGCGCGCCAGGCACGGTTACTGCGCGAAGCCGGTGTCCTGCCCGGTGACCGAGTGCTCGTCGGGCTGGACCGGTCGGTGGCTGAAGCCGTTGCGGTGCTGGGCATCGTGTGGGCGGGTGCCGCCTACGTCGGTGTCGATCTCGACATTCCCGCCGAGCACTCCAACAAGATCATAAAGTCCGCCGCGCCGACCGCTGCGCTCGTGCCCGAGATATTGGCGGCATACCTTCGCGAACTCGGGATTTCTGTGGTGGCTGCTTGGGATCCGTCCTGGAGTGGACAGGAAAGCGTCGAGCCACCAGCGGAGCCGGACGCCGCGCGCCTCGCCTACATCGCTTTCACTTCCGGGTCGACCGGACAGCCGAAAGGGGTTTGCGTTCCGCACCGCGCCATTGTCCGGCTGGTGCACGAAGCGGATTACGTTCGGCTCGGCCCGGACGAGCGCGTGCTGCGGCTGTCTCCGCTAGCCTTCGACGCGTCTACTTTGGAGCTTTGGGGCGCGTTGCTGACCGGCGCCACGCTCGAGGTCTATCCGGTAGGCCTGCCGACGCCCACCGAACTCGGCGAATTCTTGATGGACAACGAAGTCACCGTCGCCTGGCTCACCGCTGGGCTGTTCCGGCTGGTCGAGGAGTTCGCGGGTAACGCGTTCGCTGGGCTGCGGCAACTGCTCACCGGAGGCGACGTCGTGCCGCACGAACATGTCGCCCGGGCGCTGCGGCGCCATCCCGGCCTGGTCATCACCAACGGCTACGGGCCGACCGAGAACACCACCTTCACCACTACGTATTCGGTGACTGCTCCAGACGAGGTCGACGGTCCGCTGCCGATCGGCACACCGCTGCCCGGAACGCGGGTGCACGTGCTGGACGCCCGGCATCGGATCGTGCCGCCGGGTGCGGTGGGCGAGTTGTACACCAGCGGCCTCGGCCTTGCCGACGGCTACCTCGACGACGAGGTGGAAACTGACCGCGCTTTCGGGGAGTTCTCCCCGGACGTCCCGGAACGCTTGTACCGCACCGGCGATCTGGTACGCGTCGACACGAAGGGCCGAATCCGATATGTCGGCAGGCGCGACGACCAGGTCAAACTGCGCGGCTACCGTGTCGAACTGTCCGCGATCAGCGACGTTCTCATCACCGACCCACGCGTGCAGGACGCGGTCGTCGCGGTTACTGACGGCGACAGTGCCGAGAAGCGGCTGATGGCTGCGGTCGTCCCGGCGCCCGGCGACACCTTCGGCACCGCAGATCTGCGCGATATCCTTTCCGGACGATTGCCGACCTACATGGTCCCCACGCTGTGGGCGTTGGTCGACCAGATCCCGTTGACGAACAACGGAAAGGTCGACCGTCGGGCACTGGCTGCGGTGGCCACCCCGGCGACGGTGTCCACAAAACAGGACGACGACCTCGGTTCGGCGATCGCGATGTTCACCGAGGCGATCGGCGAACGGGGCGACGAGATCACCGCGCAGACCGACTTTTTCACCGTCGGCGGGAATTCGATGGCGGCCATTCGGCTGGTGACACTGGCCAAGGAGCGCACCGGCGCGATCCTCAAAGTCCGTGACTTCCTGCGCGACCCGACCCCCGAGGGCCTTGGCAAGCTGATCGTGAGCGCGCGGTGACGGCGGTGAGGCAGGGATCGATCGCCATCATTGGGATGGCGTGCCGTTACCCGGGCGCGCCGGACCTCGGCCGGTTCTGGGCGTCGCTGCGCGGGGGAGTCGAGGGCATCGCCAGGCTGAACTCGGCCGAGATCCTTGCCAGCGGAGTTGACCCGGAACTGGTGCGACGTCCAGAATTCGTCCCGGCGATGGGGTTGCTGACCGGAACACGCGGCTTCGACTGGACCTACTTCGGGTACAGCCGCGCCGAGGCGGCGAGCATCGATCCGCAGCAGCGGGTGTTCCTGGAATGCGCGGTGGCCGCCCTTGACGACGCCGCCGTCGATCCGACCCGGTTCCCCGGTTGGATCGGCGTGTACGGCGGGGCCGACCAGGTTACTGCGGAGCCGGGCGGTGACCTCGGCGAACTGGCGCGTTACATCGGGCTCGGCCCCGACTTCCTGGCGACGCGGGTAGCCTACAAACTCGGTCTCCGCGGCCCTGCGGTCACCGTACAGACAGCGTGTTCGACGTCGCTGACTGCAGTGCACATGGCGGCGGCGAGCCTGCGCGGCGAAGAATGCGACATCGCGCTCGCAGGCGGGGTCGCGGTCATCGGCAACGGTGAACGTGGCTACCTCTACGAACCCGGCGGGATCCTCTCCCCGGACGGACATTGCCGCGCGTTCGACGAACAGGCCGGGGGCACCGTTCCCAGCGAGGGTGTCGGCGTGGTCGTGCTCAAGCGGCTGGCCGACGCGCGCCGCGACGGCGATCGTGTCCTCGCGGTGATCCGCGGATCGGCGATCAACAACGACGGCGCGGACAAGATGGGCTACACCGCCCCTTCGGTCGAGGGGCAGAGCGAACTCATCCGCTACGCGCAGAAGCTGGCCGCGGTCGACCCGTGTGACATCGGCTATGTGGAAGCCCACGGCACCGGCACGCGGATCGGCGACCCGATCGAGGTCCAGGCACTTACCGACGTCTTCCAGGCGGAGACCGACGCCACTGGCTGGTGCCGTCTCGGCGCGGTCAAGAGCAACATCGGGCACACCGGTTCCGCAGCGGGGGTAGCAGGCCTGATAAAGGCCGTGCTCATTCTGCGGCACCGGGAACTGGTGCCATCGCTGCACTTCACGCGTCCGAATCCGTTGCTGGAACTGGAGTCCACGCCGTTCGTGGTGAGCACGCGGGCCGAGCCGTGGACCGGGGGCGGCGGCAGGCTCGCCGGGGTCAGCTCGTTCGGCGTGGGCGGGACCAACGCGCACGTGATCCTGGAAGAGGCGCCGAGCCGGACAACGCCGCCGGCTTGCGGTGGACGTCGCGTGCTGATGATGTCGGCCGCCGCGCCGGAAGCCCTCGACCGCATGCGCGTGAACTTGGCCGAGCACCTGCGCACGACGCCTTATCTGGGCCTGTCCGAAGTCACCGCGACGCTGGCGTCCCGGCGGGTCTATCAGCACCGGCAGACCGTGGTCGCGGCTGCCACCGCAGAGGCTGCCACACTGCTCGCTGTACCGGGGCTTCCCGTGCCGGGCACGCTTGACAAGGTCGCGTTCGTATTTCCCGGACACGGTTTGCTGACTCATCCTGCGGGAGCGGCCGCGCACCGGCTGCTGCCCGGATTCCGGGAAAGTTTCGACGAAGTCCGGAACCTCATCTGGGA